>NZVW01000050.1 GCA_002697475.1 Aquimarina sp.
CCTATGTTTTTCCTTCCAGCGCTACAGTAGCCTGGAATTACAATGCGTCTAATGCAAATGTAACAACAACCTTTACGGTTACCACAGATGTTAAAGAAGGTACCGATACGAATATGCTGTTGGGATTATTGCCTCATCAATGGGGTAATTTGCAATCAGGATCACCTGCACCTAATGGCTATAGTTATAGTACGGTACGAGGCGAATTGAAGACTCTCGAAGGAAATTCTTTTGTAGTAGAAAATACGTTCAAAGGAATACTACCGACCTTACCTAATCTGGGACATTATAGTACTAATTATAGTCCTGTGGATTTAGATGCTAAAATATCGTTGATTGAAAATGATCAATTAGCCTCGTGGACTGATTCTTATAATGAAGGTCAGGTTATGAACAGGCTCATACAAACAGCAAGAATAGCTGATCAAACAGGAAATATTGAAGCAAGGGATAAGGTTATTGCAACGATCAAAGAACGATTAGAAGATTGGTTGTCCTATGAATCCGGAGAAGTGGCATTTTTATTCTACTACAATGATACCTGGTCTGCTATGTTAGGATATCCGGCTGGCCACGGACAGGATACCAATATTAATGATCATCACTTTCACTGGGGGTATTTTATACACGCTGCCGCCTTTATGGAACAGTTTGAACCCGGATGGGTAGATCAATGGGGCGATATGATAAACTTGTTAATACGTGATTCAGCCTCAGATAATAGAAACGACACTCAGTTTCCTTTCTTAAGAAATTTCAGCCCATACGCCGGACACAGTTGGGCCAATGGATTCGCTACATTTCCACAGGGAAACGATCAGGAATCTACATCAGAGAGTATGCAGTTTGCCTCTTCGTTAATTCATTGGGGTACCATTACAGAAAATGATCAAATAAGAGATCTGGGGATTTACATTTACACGACAGAGCAGACCGCTATTGAAGAATATTGGTTTGATATTTATGAACGTAACTTTCAGCCCTCACAGCAATATAGCTTAGTATCTAGAGTTTGGGGTAATTCGTATGATAACGGAACTTTCTGTACTTCTGATATTGCAGCTTCATACGGTATAGAGATGTATCCAATACACGGAGGATCATTCTATTTAGGCCATAATCAGGCTTATGCGCAAACTTTATGGAATGAAATAACCGCTAACACAGGCATATTGAGTAATGAAGAAAACCCTAATCTATGGCATGATACTTTTTGGAAATATCTTTCGCTAATTGATGCTCAGGCAGCATTGGATTTATATGAATCCTATCCGGATAGAAATATAAAATTTGGTGTCTCTGATGCTCAAACATATCATTGGTTGCATACTATGAATGCATTAGGAACGGTAGATACTGCAATTACTGCGGATTATCCGATAGCTGTGGCATTTATAGATAATGGAGTACATACCTATGTAGCTCATAACTATTCAGATGCTCCTATAACTGTTACATTTTCAGATGGATTTATGCTGAATGTACCTGCAAATTCCATGGCTACCAGTAGAGATGTTGATGTATCCATCTCTTTAGAAGCGGATGGTTATCAGCTTAGTGAAAACGATCCGTTAACACTTTCTGCCACTACTACGGGAACAGGTATTACCAAAGTAGAATTTTATGAGGGGCAAACATTAATTGAAGAAGATGCCACAGCTCCATATCAAATGACAATCAATAACATGCCATTAGGGACTCATAACTATTATGCAAAGGTATATGTGGGTACAGCGTTTGCAATTTCTAATGTGATTACCATTTTAGTAGGAGATCAGGTGCCCTATTCAGGTACGGCCAGTTCAATTCCAGGGGTAATTGAAGCAGGACATTACGATATATTCCAGGGAGGGAATGGTCAGAATATTTCCTATTACGATTCGACAGGCGAAAATTTTGGTGATTTTAGAACAGAGGAATATGTAGATGCTGTAGCAGATACTAATGAGGGCGCTACCGTGGGTTGGATAGCCAATGGAGAGTGGTTAGAGTATACCGTTGATGTAGCACAGACAGGCTGCTATGATGTTAATCTACGCTATGCTTCCGGAAACCCTAATGGAGGAGGACCGGTATATTTTGAAGTAGATGGACAAAAAGTAAGCTCTGATATTGCTGTAGCTACTACAGGAGACTGGGGTAACTGGAGTAATAAGTCTGCCACTGTGGAATTAACTCAAGGGATTCATGTATTAAGATTAGGTGTAACTAACGGTGAATTAAATTTAGGTAGAATAACATTTACCTACAATGCTACAGAATGTACTGCCACTGAAGATATAGGATTACCATTTGACTTTGAAACAACTCCGGTAACCTCAGATTTCTTTAACTTTAATGGAGGTGTAGCAGTGGTAGAACCTGTAATGGCACCACAGAGTACAGGAAATAATAGTACTAATCTAGCGAAACTGGTTAGAGACGGTGGAGAGATTTGGGCAGGATCCTACTTGAATTTAGATGGGCCTTTAGATTTTACTTCTAACGGTATGATCTCGCTGAAACTTTGGACTAATGCACCTGTGAATACTACGGTTAAACTTAAGTTAGAGCAACAAACTAATGCAGGTAACTTTACTGAACTTGATGTATCCACACAGACCTCTGGCGAGTGGGAAACGTTGACCTGGGATTTCTCAGGTCTTGGAGCTACGCTATTTGATAGGATAGTGTTCATGTTTGATTTTGGAAATACTGGAGATGGTACTGATACATCAACCTTCTATTTTGATGATGTAGAACAAGTAAGTATTTTAGGTATAAGAGAACTTCAGGAAGATATGATTAGTATTCACCCTAATCCTGTAGAAAGTACTTTATATCTTACAAATACCGGTTCTCTTGTGATTACTAAAGTGGAGCTGTTTACTATTTTAGGTAAAAAACTGAGAGAATATGAATCTAATGTTCAGGAAATTCAATTACATAATGTACCCAGAGGATTATATATTATTAAAGTCCAAAGTGATCAGGGTAGTATCCTGAAAAAAATTATGAAGAGATAGCAAGCCATTTTGCTTATACATAAGAAACCCTGCGAATTGCAGGGTTTTATTTTTATGCTTAGTAAATTGACCATTTATTATAGACTATATCCTTAACAATGAACTACAATAACTTATTTGTTGTAGCATAGGCAATTGCTTCGTGGATATTGGGTACACCCAGTTTATCAAATAGATGTTTCCTATGAAATTTTACCGTATCCGGAGCAATATATAATTTATCAGCAATCTCGTTGATCGCATACCCTCGGATAGCGTATTGTAGTATCTCTTTTTCTCTTTTGGAAAGCTCGAGCTTTGGTAAGTTTTTCCAGCAATTGGTTTCTAAATCATAGATTACATTCCTGGAGCCGTCCTTTTTCCTTATAATAATATTGCCTGATTGTTGTTGTGTAGATAGGGAAACGATACAAATGGCTTTCCATATTTTACCTTTTTCAGTTAAATATAACGGAGTTAGTTTTTGGTGAATCAAAATGCGTTTACCTTCTTGAGTTCTTAAATGAAAATCATAGGATATGGTATACTCATTTCGTTCTTCTACAGGTAGCTTTTCATAAAAGTCAAACCCCACAGTGTTGATTTTCAGCAATAAATCCAGATCTTCTTCCGGTACATATTTAAAATAAAAATCATATCCCATTTCTTTAACTTCAGCTGCAGAATGCCCACATAAAAATAACGGGTTGTCAGAGACATACTCAAACCCTTTTTTTTCATAATCAATTACATATACACTGTGATACGTAGTTCTTGCAAAAGCTTCAATGGCGGCAAGATAGTTAGCAGTTTGCTCTACATCTTTATCTGTAAGCTTTAGCACTGTGTTTTTAATTGAGAAAAAGGAATTGGTATCTCCCATAGTAATCCGAAAAAGGCTGTATAGCAAATATAAGTTTTTAAAACTACTCCTGAGTGTAGTGGTAAAAACAATAATAATCTTAAGTGATCAGGGGAATACTCTAAAACTACACGAGAGTGTAGCCTGAAAGCGATATCGTACACTTAGTTTTGTGTATAGTTAAATATTTTTCACATCAAAAAGTTAGTACGCTACTTTTTTAAAATTTACGAATCATGATACCAAAATTTTTCACATTAGTATTTTTTCTAAGTACTACAATATTTATTTCACAATCAAAAACGGACATTGAAGTGTATCCAAATACGGATACACAAATAGCCACAATCACTAATTCTTCTGCTACACACGCATCTGATAACCTAAGTGTAGCCCAATGGCAAGAGGATCTTCGGTTTTTACAAAAAACTGTACATAAGGAGTATGCTTTTCTTTTTGTAAAAACAACCAAAGAAGCTTTTGATAACAAGGTAGAGGCGCTCTACCGGGATATCCCCAATCTGGAACCCCACGAAATCATTGTCAGGATGACAGGTCTTATCGCGTCATTTAAATATGGGCATACAGGTATTTTTCTATCCCAAAAACCCATAAACTTTCATTCTTTACCCCTCAACTTATATGAGTTTAAAGATGATATTTATATTCAAGGGGTACACAAAAAGTATCAAAACGCATTAGGGGCTAAAGTTGTAAAGATTAATGGGATACCCGTACAGGAAGCTTTAGACAAAATCAAACCTATAGTCAATGCAGAAAATGCTCAATATTTTAAAGCCTATGGTATTAATTATCTCAGAAATATTGAAGTATTACATGCTCAGGGAATCACAAAGATGTTACAAAAGGAAATAACCCTGACATTAGAGAAGGACAGTAAGACATTTACACAATCCTTTACAGCTATGGGAGATGGTGAATATGTGCCTACACATAGAGGTTATGTACATCAAGACGAAGATTGGCTGGATGCCAGAGACCAGTCTGCAACACCATTGTATTTAAAGCATCTGGACAAGGTATATTATTCGGAATATCTGGCAGAGAAAAAAGCAATGTATGTAAGGCATAGTAGAATCAGGGATGAAGCGGAAGAAAGTACTGCAGCGTTTTATGACAGGGTTTTTGATGAAGTAGAGGACAAAGAAGTAGAAAAATTGATTATTGATCTACGTTTAAATGGTGGTGGTAATAACTACCTGAACAAAGATGTAATCAAGGGTATTATTGAAACCAAAAAAATAAACCAAACAGGGAAGCTGTTTGTCATCATAGGAAAACGTACTTTTTCTGCCTGTCAGAATTTGGTAAATGAATTGGATAACTATACCAATGTCATTTTTGTAGGTGAGCCTACGGCAGAAAATATTAATTTTTGGGGAGATAATCGTCCGGTAACTTTACCTAATACAGGTATTAATGTGTCGCTATCTTATTTATGGTGGCAGGACAAGCCGGCATTAGAGAATGGAGAATGGATAGCACCTAGTCTTCTTGTGACCATGAGTTTTGAAGAATATGCCAGCAATCAGGATCCTGTATTAGAAGCTGCTTTAAACTTTGATGTTCCTGATTTTAAGCCTAAACCTATGGAGTACATATCATCGTTATTTATATCCGGACAGGTAGAAAAGTTAGCTGTAGAACTTCCCAGAATGATACATGATCCTAATTATGCTTTTTGTAATTTTGAGACTGAATTAAATCAAAAGGGAAACCTATTGTTACAAAGTGGTCGTGTACCGGAAATTCAGGCTTCAGTTCAGGTATTTGCATCAATTACACAACTATTTCCTAACTCCGCCATGTCCTATAGAAATTTGGGAGAAGCCTATCTAAAATTAGGAGCTCGGGAAAATGCGAAGGAATCACTTCAAAAAGCTATTTCTCTGGACTCTGATGGAGCAATAGGACAATCTGCAAGAGAATTACTTACACAAACTACAAAGTAGTATTTCTATTATAGAATACGGAGATTATAAATAGAACGCGCCCCGAAATTGTTTCGGGGTGTGTTGTTTTAGAATAACTGAGTAGAATCCGATACAGGGCCTGGTTTTAAAAAAGCTGTAATGACTTGCTCTTAAATGCTAGAATCGATTAGCATTCCTAAAGAATTGATCATCATATAGCTTTTTTAAAGGTATAGCTATGTGTTTATCCTTATACTCTCGTAACTCCTGTATACTATTGAAGCCGGCAGCCGTATAAATGATTTCAGCATGATGGTAGTATTTAGAAACCGGATATACATTTTGATGTATGATAATTTTGGAATTGTTGATACTTATATCTACTTGCGTAAAGACGACAAGGGGGATTTCAGAATTGTTTTGCAAATCTTCCAGAGCACGATGTATAATATGAAGTACGTCTTCCTTTCCTCCGGAATGTACAATCATAGCATAGGGTATATCTAAAAATGGAGTGGGGGATACCGGTTCGTAATCCAAGGTTAGCTGCGTTGTTTTTTTAGAATGTTGTTGAATCCAGGTCAAATGCTCCGGATATAGTTCCTCTAAAAGTATAGTTTCAGAGAATTCTATTGAATTCTTTTCGGTTAACGTACCAAGGTATTTTTGCCATTTTAATATTCGGGATATATAGGTGCAATTTATCTCAGGGATTGTTTTGTATACCTTCTGTAATTCGCCTCTAAGCCCAAACGGGAAAGTGTCTACACAAAAGGTTATGTTATCATAACTTAAGATAGTGTCGATGATGACTTTAGACCAACGACTCGTCGCAGCATTCCACGAGATTTTAATAAAAGTATATTCTTTAAAATATCCCGTAAAAGCCGATGGGGTTATAATCCGAACATCTTTAGCCGGAATACGGAGTGTTTTAATAAGAGCATGGGTACGTGTAAGGTGTCCTAAACCGCCGCCCTGTACATAGAAAATGTGCATTAATAGCCTTTACTCACCAACTCATTAATCAGGATATCCTTTTGATCTTTAGGAATCTCAGATAGGTATTGTACCAAATAGCTGGGAGCGTAGCCGGCTTCTACTACTTTAGAACCTGAGTCATCTGTAATCACGAGTTTTTTACCCTGAGCATCTTCTTCGTATTTCAATCGGGCCAGTGTTTTATCCTCTTTTACTAGTTTGGCTTCATTGCTGCCCATAATCTTAATCTCATAAGGATTGTGATTTTCTTCATTATCACTTATTTTTATCTTTTGATCGTACAGTTTTACCTTCCATAAAAGGGTAGAAGAGGGGGTTCTTAACTTAAACCCATCCGGTTTATATTTTACCTCATAAACTACATTGTCATTAGCATCAAAGTATTTCTTTTTATCCGCTTTAGTCATCTTAGAGGTGTAGGGAACATTATACTTTGCTGCACCGGATTCTCCTGATGACTCAGAGGATGCACTATTGTTGTTTTCTTTACAACCAATTGTAAGAATTAAAAATGATAGGCATAGAATTTTTACGTAGAACTTCATGACAGTTTTTTTATATGATTAAATATATCTAAATAATTTTGAGTTTCCTGAGCCGGAGTAAAGTCTTCTTTTAATGTACGCATTAAGTTTGTAGTTTTTGTTTTCAAATCAGATGCAGTACTCCTATAAAATTCTGTTAAAGCCATCAGCAGCGATTTTTCTGATAAGACATCAAAAAGAAAAGCATTGTCCTGATGCAATATATCCGGTATACCACCTGCATTTGAAGCTAAAATCGGGATCTCTAACGCTGCTGCTTCAAAAATAACATTAGGCATCCCATCATAAATAGAAGGAATAGCTACAATATCACAAATTAAGTAATTCGCCATCAGCTCTGTCTTAGATTCTGGTACGACTATAGAATATTTAACATTCCTTGATATTAACAGTTCCTCTAGATGAGACTCTATTTCGCCCACAATTCTCAGATGTACATTTTTGTTGAATTCTGATTTTTGTAATACGGATAGAAAGAAATCAATTCCCTTTTTTTGTTTCAAAAATCCAACAAGACCAATCACGGTAGTATTTTCATCCAGATGTAAAGCTTCTTTATAGGACACTGCCAACTTTTGATCAGATGCTAGTACTTCCCAATCTTCTAAATGAATAGAGTTTGGGGTATGATACACTTGCGCAGAAGGATTCATGCGTTGTATGCGAACTACTTTTTCCTGGGTAACGCAAGCTATAGCAGATGTATTATGGATAGCATACAGGATATGCTGCATTTTATTGGAAAAAATAGCGGTATCAAAATCATTACCTCTGATACACATTAAAGAAGGTTTTTGTAACCAGTTGGCAATTAAAGGCAATCCTTTAAAGCATAAATTACTCCCGAAGCCCACCAGAATATAACTTGCCAGAATTTCTTTTTGTTTACTGATAAATGCCCATAAAACATTCAATGTGTGCGAGCTATCTTCAAAAACAGGAATAGCCGTATAGCTTCCGTTGATCTGAGCTTCTGTTTGAAAGGCTTTATTCTTATTCGTAAAATGGTATACATTGATAGTATGATGACGCCGCAAATTAGTAATGATGCGATCACAACTTCTGGACATTCCTCCTTTAGCAGGAGGGTAATTTTCAGTAAACCAGCTTATAACCATCCGCCTGAATTAACTGTAAAAGAATGTGTCGTCTGTTCCTAGCATCCCTAAACCATCATTTGTAGACGTATCCTCAAGGCTTTGTAAATCACCTTCTGTCCAGGTACCTTCAGCGCCTCCGCCACCAAAGCCTCCACCGCCAAAACCATCTTCAAAACCTGAGGATTGTGAAGTGCCGGTAGTATTAGATGTACCAACTATATAAGGAGTTGTATCTGTATAATGATCTTCCATAAGGGTATCCTTTTGCTTTTCTTCACTAAACAGTAACGTTTCCCAGTAACAGTTTTCGCATAAATTTGCGGATCTATAGTTACGGGTATGAAGATTACATATATCTTTTTGGCATTTAGAACATACATGCGCCTTTGTATTCGTACAATCCAGATTTAGGAACACACCTGATTTTTGTTGGCAATTCATAATCCTGAGTTTAAATTAGTAATAGTTGACCCATTTTTAGGAACCAGAACATTATATTCTTTAATGTACTTCAGCATTCTTGTGTAGGTGGAATCATTTTGTAGTGTTTCCTTACTTATTTTGGAAGAGATAACATCTACTTTTTCCTTACTTTTTACCTTAATAAGTATATAATCCCCTTCACTTTTTACAGTAGTATCGTACATTCCGGTTGCATTTTGTTCTAGCACGTCATAATCAGAAGCTTTCACTTTTAAAATGAGCTGGTAGAAAAATTTGTGTTTGTGTTTTATCTTAGTCTTCGTTTTTCCGCTACTTCGTCGTTTGGTAGAACGTACTCGTAGTGATATCTGAAGCATGGATACCATACAAAAAGTACCATCTCTAAAAAGAAATTGACCAAAGAAGCGTTCTAACTGATACGGTTTGTAGGTATATCCGGAGCCATTACTAAATCCTATGTCTTCAGGATTTAAAAGGTTTTGATCAGTTTCAATACCACCTGAATTTAAACGTAGTTTAATTCCGTTTTTATAGAGATCTCCTTTAGTATATACGATAAATTTGGCCAATTCCGCAAAAGCGTTAATTGGGATAAAATCCTTTTTAGCATACATCGCTACAAAAGGTAAAGAAAACAGAAAGAAAAATGCAGTTATAAAAGCGAATACAATCATACCTTCAGAAGCTACAACTCCAGTAAAATAAAGAAATATCAAAGCTATGGGTACAAGTGCTAACAGGTAAAAAGGTTTAAACTTAAATCCTCTTTTTTTCAGGATATATTGCTTAAAGAACAGCAACCAATATTCACCGGGTCTTTTGGCGTTGATCTGTTTAGTTTTGCGAAACTGTTCGCGGTCAGTTTTAAGTATTTCTTTAATCATGATGGGAGCAATGTTTTATACACCTCTTTCATTTTATCTTCCTGATATTCCCAAAGATATTTTTTTTCAATAGCTTTCTTCCCGTTCATGCCTACTTTTTTTAGTAGGGCAGGAGATTCCAGTAACGTTCTTATTTTTCTACCTAATAATTCCGGTCTGTCCGGTGGAATTAAAAATCCTGTAGTATTGTTCTGAATTAGTTCTCGTACTACAGGAATATCTGAGGCTACAACCGGAATACCATAGGACATGGATTCTAAAATTTTTAAAGGACAGCATCCTTGTAAAATATTTCGATTACAAGTCGTTAGGGGAGCCACGCTAAGTATAGCATTCTTAATTTGATGAGCTAATTCATACTTATCTAACTCATATAACCAGTCAATGTTATGACTGACACCTATATCCTTGGCCAATTCGTGAAACATTAATGTTCTTTTTTCAGGTACCGAGGAACAAATTCTTAATCTGATATTTAAATCATCAAGCTCCTTAAATGCTTTTAAAAGAATCTTAAGCCCTTGCCAGTTTTGTAAAGCACCAAAATATAGAATATAGGGAGAAGGGGAGTGGACCTTAATTACTGAGGTTGCAATATCATAAAATTGCACCCCGTTAGGAATAACACTGATCTTATCTGTATCACCTGTAAAATTTTTAATAATAAACTTTTTAGTAACTGCTGAGGGTGTAATTATAGCATCACAATGGGTAATACAATGATGTTCAAAGTATTTAATTTTGTCTAAAACAGTTTCACTAATATTAGGATATCGGTTTGATAATTCGATATGCATTAAAGCATTTACTTCAAAGACAGTTTTGCACTTTAGTTTACTTTTTAAAACCGGAATACCACCCCAAATATCTCTGAAATGAATTAACTTAACGCCTTCACAAAAAGAACTTTGTAAAAATTCTAAAACACTTACCTGAAACTTTTCAGTTCGGTCAAGAAAATTTGCCACTTTTTCTTTCCAGCGATATACATGAAGCTTTCTTTCATCATCATATTGAAAACCAGGCATGTCATCAGTTCCCAGACAAATAAGTAATCCTGCTTTAAATGTATTCTGTAAGGCTTTTAAGCAATGGTTAATATGTGTAGCAGCGCCCTTTTGTGAAGGAAAAACATCAAAGGCTATATATATGTACTCAGGTTTAGGAGACATTTTAAGTTTTATCTGCGGAATATAGTAATATTCTCAAAGAAATGGTTTAATGGAAGGTATAGTTTTATGCTAAGCTTCATTTTCTGAAACATCTGTTATAAAAATTATAAAAACAGAGGAACTAAATAAAAAAAGGTGAAATTTCAGTATCTTTTATATCTAAAACACCAACAATGTTTAACACACACTTATCATCAAGATACGCTAAACCAATACTTAAGTTCTTTATTTTTTCAGTGGCAGTCATTTTAGCGATAGCCTATAAGTCCAAAAATGACAAGAAAGCGGAATACGTTCTGTTATCCGAGATCAGGAAAAAAGATAGTATTGCCTCTATAACAGCATTCAAAAAAGTCTACTCCGTACTCATGCATCCCAGATGTATGAATTGTCACCCTGATGGCGATATCCCGTTACAGGGAGACGAAAGTCGTATCCATAATATGCTTCCGCAGCGGGGTCCTGATGGAAAGGGCATCCTGACTATGAAATGCGCTAATTGTCACGGCGCTACTGGGGTACCCGGAGATGCCACACCACCAGGAAACCCACATTGGCATTTGCCTCCTGCAGATATGAAAATGGTATTTCAGGGGCGTACAGCCAGAGAGTTAGCTTTGCAATTGGTCAACCCGGATTTAAATGGTCATAAAAATATGGAGGAGCTAAGATTACACGCAGAGGATACCTTAGTTAAAAGTGGATGGAACATGGGTGGAGATCGTGAATTGCCTCCGCTATCCTATCAGGAATTTAAAGAGGCCTGGTACGAATGGATTGATAATGGAGCTTACGCACCGTCTAATTAAGATTAAAGAATTGCTATAAAATATAAACTCATTGCTTATGCCAGTATATACTATAAATATAAATGGAGAAAATAAACAGGTAGATGTAGACTCAGATACTCCCGTTCTTTGGGTTCTGAGGGATAGTTTACGTTTACTTGGAACTAAATATGGATGTGGAATAGCTCATTGTGGCGCATGTACCGTTCATATGGAAGGTGACGCGGTTAGGTCTTGTGCCTATCCTATAAGTGCTGTGGGGGACAAAAAGATTGTAACTATTGAGGGGCTTTCTGAAAATGGTGATCATCCTGTTCAGAAAGCGTGGTTAGAGCACGATGTACCACAATGTGGTTATTGTCAGGCCGGTCAGATCATGACAGCTTCGTCATTACTAGCCCAAAACTCTAACCCAAGTGATGAGGAAATACGCCGAGCAATGAATGGCAATATTTGTCGTTGCGCTACTTATACCAGAATTAATCGGGCAATACGAACCGCATCTAAAGATATGTAATCATGGCAAAAGTAAAGACACATTTCAACAGACGTTCGTTCCTAAAGCTATCAGCTGCAGGAAGTACAGGGCTTATGATACAGTTCAGTTGGTTTTCAGCACTGGCTAAAGAAAATCCAGCATTAGAAGCAGCGTATGAATTGAACGGTTTTATAAAAATTGACACGAATGGTATAGTAACCATAGCATCACCAAATCCAGAAATAGGGCAAAATGTGAAAACATCCATGCCTATGATTGTGGCAGAAGAACTTGATGTAGATTGGAAAAATGTTAAAGTAGTTCAGGCACCATTGAATACAGCAATTTTTACCAGACAGTTAGCCGGTGGTAGCAGATCTATTAATCAAAGTTGGAACTCTTTAAGAATGGCTGGAGCCACGGCTAGACATATGCTGGTCACGGCTGCTGCAAAAGCATGGAACGTCCCTGTATCTGAACTAGACGTTACTAAAGGAATTATTTCTCACGCTAAAAGTGGAAAATCAGCCAGTTTTGGAGAGATGGCACAAGCCGCATCAAAAATTAAGATCCCAAAAGAAGTAGATGTTAAAAATATCAAGGATTTTAAGATCATAAGACATTCCAAATTCAATGTGGATGGTCCCGAAATTGTAACCGGTAAGGCTGTATATGGTTTGGATGTCTATGGAGAGAACATGGTTTTCGCATCCATAATCCATCCTCCGGCTTTTGGCATGAAGTTGAAGTCCTATGACGCTACTGAAGCAATGGCGATGAAAGGAGTAGAGGATGTTTTTACCATTCAGACCTATCCTGAAGACTATGTGCGCGGTGCTTTTGACACATCAGCATTTCCTGAGTTAATTGTAATTACAGGTGACTCCACATGGAGAATTATGAAAGCCAAAAAGAAGATAAAAGCTGAATGGATTCCGTTTGATTCGCATAGTATCAAGGTAAAAGGCTTTAGAGATCCAGAGGCGAAAGACCAGCCTATACCTGCAGGTATGGAACATACTCCAAATCAATATACCTCTATGATTCAGAGGAGTAAAGAAAAAGCTAAAGAGGTTCGTAAAGATGGTGACCCGGAGAAAGCTTTTTCGCAAGCAGTAAAAATTATAGAACGTTCATATACCGCTCCGTATTTGGCTCATAGTGCTTTAGAACCCCTTAATTTTTATGCTAATGTAACTGACGAGAAAGCAGAATTAATTGGTCCAATCCAAACGCCTGAGTTTATGGAAAAATCCGTTGCTCAAAGATTAGGGTTGAGTCTGGAACAAATAGATATTCAAATGACTCGCATCGGTGGTGGTTTTGGTAGAAAACTATTTGGTCACTATCTTGTTGAAGCAGCCATAATTTCTCAAAAAATAAAGAAACCGGTAAAGCTAATCTATACCAGAGAAGACGATATGACATTTGGAGCATATCGACCTATTTACCATGCATATTATAAAGCAGGGCTGGATGCCAATAACAATCTTATCGCATTTCATGTAAAGGCAGGAGGAATTCCTGAAAGTCCTTTATTTGAAAACCGTTTCCCGGCAGGTGCGGTGGATAATTATTTAGCTGAAGCCTGGAATATTGAAAGTAATATAACTACGGCAGCTTTTAGAGCTCCAAGATCTAATTTTATGGGTGCTGTAGAGCAGGCCTTTTTAGACGAAGTTGCTGAGCTGGCAGGTAAAGATCCTATAGATTTCAGGTTAGAACTTTTTGATAAAGCCATAAAAAACCCTGTAGGGAACAAAAATGATTATGACGCGAAACGTTATGCCGGTGTGCTACAATTAATTCGTGAAAAAGCCAAATGGGGTACACCTAAGAAAGGCTTGAGTAGAGGAGTGGCTGCCTATTTTTGTCATGATAGTTATGTAGCCAATGTAGTAGATCTACGAATGGAGAATGATAAACCCGTGATAGAAAAAGTATATTGTGCTACAGATTGTGGAATTGTGGTAAATCCTATTGCAGCTTCTAATATGGTAGAAGGAGGAAGTGTGGATGGAATAGGTCACGCACTATATAGCATGTTGACTATAGACAATGGAAAACCAGAGCAAAATAACTTTCATGATTATCATTTGATTAGAAATAATGATGCTCCCTGGGACGTGGAAACCTATTTTGTAGAGAGTGACGTGCATCCAACAGGGTTAGGGGAACCACCATTTGCACCAGCAATAGGTGCTTTAACCAATGCACTTTATAAAGCTACCGGTAAGAGATATTATAATCAACCTTATATGATAGATATTGAAGAGAAATATCTTCAGCCCATAGAAGATGTGTAGCATTAAGATGTAGGAAAATTATATGGTCTTAGAGTATGCCATCCTTCAGGAGGTATCTATTTTACATAATATTTACCTTGAGAATTGGATATTAAAAAATTATCGAGTTGTAGGACGAAATATATCCTAAACAGATGGCACAAAATAACCTACTGAAAATCATAAGGTTAATTTACCGATATTGATAAGGACTCATTTCTTCTTCA
>NZVW01000051.1 GCA_002697475.1 Aquimarina sp.
AGGAGATAAAAGCTTTGGGTTTATAGATAAAACAGGCGAAAGAATTGAAATCAGTGGAACATATCACCTTTCTAATTTATTACAAGAGTTAGCTATAGTAGGAGAAGACGATACACTTTCCATCAACAAAATAAAGGAACAGCCAACAGCTCGAATTTCACGATTGATTAAAACCAGATTTTGGGATAATCTTACCCGATCAATTGATAAAGAAGGTTTAGCTAATGTGCTGCAGGATACTAAGTCAAATTCAGATACACTTAGATTGTATATTCCAAATAAGGACTCGATAGCTTATAAATACTTCGAGGGAGTTAAAACGGATATGCAAAATCTAAAGCTTGTCGTGCTCCCTGAAAAAATTACACCTGAGTATGTTAAGAGCATTAATGATAAACCAGGAATTTTAAATCTGAACTATAGCTTTGAGAATGGAGAATATAAAGCCAAACCATTTGTGGTGCCAGGAGGAAGGTTTAATGAAATGTATGGTTGGGATAGTTATTTTGAGTCTGTAGGATTATTAATTGACGGGAGATCGGATCTGGCTATGTCTATGGCTGATAATTTTGCTTATCAAATTAATTACTATGGTAAAATCCTCAACGCCAATAGAAGTTATTACCTGACCAGAACGCAACCTCCTTTTTATAGCTCGTTAATCAGAGAAATTTATGAACACAATAACAATGTATCTAAGGATTGGTTAAGGGAGAATCTAAAAACTGTGATAAAGGAGTATGAAACAGTATGGATGAATAAAGGTCGGCTTACAGATAATAATTTAAATCGTTTTTATGGAGAGGGAATTGGAATTCCTCCTGAAACGGAAGAAGGACACTTTGACTTTATACTTAAAAAACATTCAGCTAAACTGGATATGTCAACTGAGGATTATGCAGCAAAATATGAAAGTGGAGAATTGAAGGATAAAGCGTTGGATGAATATTTTACTCATGACAGGTCTATGAGAGAAAGTGGGCACGATACCTCTAATCGTTTGGATGCTGTATGTATTGATTTAAATACGGTAGGTTTAAATAGCTTGCTATATAAGTATGAAAAGGATTTAGCATTTTTGATAAAAGAAGTATTTAATGACAAATTTGAATACGATAACAGGGTTTTTACATCTGCTGATTGGCAAAAAAGAGCAGAAACCAGAAAAGATCTTATGAATAAATTTATGTGGAATCAAGAGGAAGGAGTTTTCTATGACTATAATCATCGGTTATATGAACAACAAAAAATAGAATCTGCAACCAATTATTATCCTTTGTGGGTTGGATTGGCTACTGAAGAGCAAGCCGCTAAAATGGTAGAACATCTTTTTCAAACACTTGTCGAAAAAGGAGGAGTTGCAGGAACTTCGGACTTTATAATTAATGGAGATAAAGACGGTCCACAAAGACAATGGGATTATCCTAATGGTTGGGCTCCGCATCAAATGACTATTTGGAGGGGTTTAAAACGATATGGATACGAAAGGGAGGCTCAGGAATTGGTATATAGGTGGCTATGGATGATCACAAAAAATGCTGTGGATTATAATGGTACGATACCAGAAAAATACGATGTAGTAAACTGCACACATAAGGTGTATGCAGAATATGGTAATGTAGGAACAGATTTTGATTATATAACCCCCAGTGGATTTGGTTGGATGAATGCATCGTATCAACTGGGCTTGAGTCTTCTGGATACTAATTTAGTTCAGGATTTGAATAATTTAAAAGATCCTGATGTTTTATTCAAAAAAACAAAGGATAAGAAATAAGATTTTACGTATAATTCTTAAAAAAGTAATTTATTTTTAGGAATGTTGATTTTTTGAAAGATAGTGAAGATTAATTTTTTGCATCCCCTACAGACTTGTACCTTTGTAAACTTAGTTTCGCACATAATCTTAATGAAGTATGAGTATCGAAAGTAAAAGAAGAGAGGCTTTAGTGTATCACGCTAAACCAACTCCAGGAAAAATTAAAGTTGTTCCTACAAAGAAATATGCAAGTCAAAGAGACTTGTCTCTTGCCTATTCTCCGGGCGTGGCAGAACCTTGTTTAGAAATAGAAAAGGACAAATCCAATGTTTATCGCTATACAGCTAAAGGAAATTTAGTTGCCGTTATCTCCAATGGTACTGCAGTTTTAGGACTGGGAGACATTGGTCCGGAAGCATCAAAACCTGTAATGGAAGGTAAAGGTTTATTATTTAAAATCTTTGCTGATATTGATGTTTTTGATATTGAAGTCGATACAAAAGATATTGATGCTTTTGTAGCAACGGTAAAGAACATTGCACCCACTTTTGGGGGGATTAATCTTGAAGATATAAAAGCGCCTGAAGCTTTTGAGATAGAAAGACGCCTTAAAGAGGAGCTTGATATCCCGGTAATGCATGATGATCAACACGGTACGGCTATTATCTCTGCCGCCGCATTATTAAATGCTTTAGAGCTCGCAGAAAAGAATATTGAAGATGTTAAGATAGTTGTCAGTGGTGCAGGTGCAGCTGCTGTTTCCTGTACAAGGTTATATAAGGCATTTGGAGCAAGAGCTGAGAATATTGTAATGACGGATAGTAAAGGTGTAATACGAAAAGATAGAGAAAATTTATCAGTTGAAAAAGCTGAGTTTGCAACAGATAGAAATCTGGAAACACTTGAAGAAGCCTTAGTAGGATCAGATGTTTTTATTGGGCTGTCTATGGCAAATTTAGTTACGCCGGATATGCTTAAGTCAATGGCAGATAATCCTATTGTATTCGCTATGGCTAATCCTGATCCTGAAATTGATTATAATTTAGCCATAGATACCAGAGAAGATATTATTATGGCAACTGGTAGAAGTGATAATCCTAATCAGGTAAATAATGTATTAGGTTTTCCTTTTATTTTTAGAGGGGCGTTAGATGTAAGAGCCACAGCGATTAATGAAGAGATGAAAATGGCAGCTGTAAAAGCGTTGGCTGAACTGGCTAAAGAACCTGTACCTGAACAAGTTAATATCGCCTATGGAGAAACCCGTTTAAATTTCGGTAAAGAATATATTATTCCTAAACCTTTTGATCCTAGATTGATAGCTAAGGTTCCTCCAGCAGTGGCCAAAGCTGCGATGGAAAGCGGTGTTGCTACAGAACCCATCACAGATTGGGAGAAGTATGAGGATGAACTTTTGGAACGAATGGGTAATGATAACAAATTGGTAAGGTTATTACTAAACCGGGCAAAGACAGACCCTAAAAAGGTAGTTTTTGCAGAAGCGGATCATTTAGATGTCTTGAAAGCAGCTCAGACGGTTAAGGAAGAAGGAATTGCATACCCTGTTTTACTGGGTAGAAAAGATGTGATTCTGGAATTGATGGAGGAACTGGATTTTGAAGCTGATGGTATTGAAATAATCGATCCTAAATCAGATGAAGAAAAGGAACGTAAAAATTATTATGCAAAAAAATATTGGGAAAATAATAAGCGAAAAGGTATAACACTATACGATGCCCAGCGATTGTTAAGAGAGCGAAATTATTACGCAGCAATGATGGTTAATGAAGGTGATGTGGACGCTGTGGTTACCGGATACTCAAGAAGTTATCCTACCGTGGTTAAGCCTATGCTAGATCTTGTTGGTCTAGCTAAAGGAGCTACAAGAATTGCTACCTTGAATGTTATGATGACCAATAAGGGGCCTCTTTTTATAAGTGACACTTCCATAAATATTGACCCTGATGCCAAGGAGCTGGCTAAAATAGCTCAAATGTCAGCACGTACGGTGGAGATGTTTGGAGTTAAGCCGGTTATGGCAATGATATCATATGCCAACTTTGGATCGTCTAAACATCCTAATGCTACTAAAGTAAGGGATGCTGTAGCTTATCTGCATAGATATCACCCAAATTTAGTGGTGGATGGTGAATTACAGATGGATTTTGCGTTAAATAGAGATTTAAGAAAAAAGAAGTTTCCATTCTCTAAGCTTAATGGTCAAAAAGTAAATACATTAGTATTTCCTAACTTAGATTCAGCTAATAGTAATTACAAGTCTTTAAAGGAACTTAATAATTCAGAGTCTATTGGTCCAATTATGATGGGTATGCGTAAACCTGTGCATATTTTACAATTAGGCGCAAGTGTTGAGGAGATTATAAATATAGTTGCCGTAGCAGTAATTGATGCACAACAAAAGGAAAAAAGAGAACGTGAGTATATGATGATGGCTAAGGATATTTAGGCCAAATTATATTATCGATAATAAAAGGCTTTGAAGATTTGATTTTCAAAGCTTTTTCTTTAAAATTATTTATATACCAGAATTTTATTACATTTGGTTGCCTAACTCATATCTAATAAATGATTACACATATCAGGGGTCGACTCGTAGAGAAAAATCCTACGGAAGTTGTTATTGACGTTAATGGAGTAGGATACCTTCTTCATATCTCATTACATACGTATTCTTTGCTCTCAGATAATGAGGACATAAAATTGTATACTCATTTACAAATAAAAGAAGATTCACATACCCTTTTTGGTTTTGCCGATAAATTTGAAAGAGAATTATTTAGGTTGCTGATTTCTATCTCAGGTATAGGAGCCAGTATTGCAAGAACAATGCTTTCTTCACTTCATCCGGATCAGGTTAAAAATGCAATTGCTACAGGCGATGTACCTACTATTCAATCTATCAAAGGAATTGGGGCAAAAACTGCTCAACGTGTAATTATTGAATTAAAAGATAAAATTCTTAAAGTTTACGATATTGATGAAGTTTCTGTATCTCAAAACAATACTAATAAAGAAGAAGCGTTATCTGCTTTAGAAACCCTTGGATTTAACCGAAAACAGGCAGAAAAAGTTGTCGATAAAGTAATACAATCTAACCCCGAAGAAACAGTTGAAAATATTATTAAACAAGCACTAAAAAATTTATAAAAGCCTTGACTCCTTCACATCTTCAGAAAAGTATAATTTTTAAAGTACTGGTTTGTTTGATAACACTGAATGTCGGTGTACTATATGCTCAGGACAATGAAACCATTAGAGATTCCACAAGTACGACACATTCTTTAGGTAGGATTACACTTCCGGACCCGACAAGTATTGTAACAAAATATGAATACGATCCTATCACCAATAGGTATATTTATAAAGAAGTATTAGGTGATTTTAATGTAAAATATCCTTTGTTTCTTACTCCAAAGGAATATGAAGCTTTAATTGAAGAAGAGGAGAGAAGAAATTATTTTAAGGAAAAGATTGATGCTTTTAGTGGTAAATCAGATGGGAGTGAAGAAAAAAGAAAAAATTTATTGCCTATTTTCTATGTCAACTCTAACTTTTTTGAATCCATTTTTGGGGGTCAGGAAATAGAGATTATACCTCAGGGTTCTGTAGAAATGGATTTAGGAATGTTGTATACTAAACAGGATAATCCGGCATTCTCGCCTAGAAACAGAAGTAATTTCACATTCGATTTTGATCAAAGAATCAGTTTGAGCCTTTTAGGTAAAATAGGAAAACGACTTCAAATTACGGCTAACTACGATACGGAGTCCACTTTTGATTTTCAGAATCAAATCAAGTTAGAATATACTCCTACAGAAGATGATATTATCAGAAGTATAGAAGTGGGTAATGTCAATATGCCTTTAAACAGTTCGTTAATACAGGGAGCGCAAAGTTTATTTGGGGTTAAGCTGGGGATGCAGTTTGGTAATACAATGGTTACCGGTGTGTTTTCTGAGCAAAGATCTGAAACACGCTCCGTAAGTGTCCAAGGAGGAGGAACTGTTCAGGATTTTGAAGTTTTTGCTTTAGATTATGATGAGAACAGACACTATTTCTTAGCACATTATTTTAGAGATAATTATGACCAGGCATTACGTAATTATCCATTCATAGATAATAATATTAAAATTACCAGAATTGAGGTATGGGTAACAAACCGTGCCACCAGTGCACAGAATCTTGCAGATGCCAGAAACATTGTGGCAATACAGGATTTAGGGGAGTCTCCTGTGGATGGTAACTATACGATACCGCCTTCTTTATTTAATAGACCGGCAGGATCATTTGCTGATAATAGTAATAATGATTTAGATCCATTCCTAATCCCTACATCTAGTGGGGTTTTAACGCCAAGCATACGAAATATTTCTACAGTACAACAGGGATTCGGCTCGTTATCAGGTAGTGTTCAGGAAGGAGCGGATTATGCTATTCTTGAAGGTGCAAGAAGGTTAAGTCCTAACGAATATACATTGAACACTCAACTTGGATATATTTCATTAAACCAAAAACTAAATAACGATGAGGTTTTAGGTGTTGCTTTTCAGTATACCGTAGGGGGTCGTGTTTTCCAAGTAGGAGAATTTTCTCAGGATGGTGTAGACGCTACAGTAGACCAAAACAATGCGGATCCTAACTTAGTGGGATCAGGTCAAAATTTAGTAGTCAAGATGTTAAAGAGCCCAATTGTTAATGTACAATTACCTATTTGGGATCTGATGATGAAGAATATCTATAATACAGGCGCATTCCGACTGGAAAGAGATGATTTTAGATTAAATATTTTATATACCAACCCTTCACCATTAAATTATATTACGGCTGCAGAAGGTTCAACAGTACCATTACCGGATGATGTGGATCAAACCACATTATTAAGAGTTTTTAATCTGGATAGATTAAACCCTAACAATGACCCGGTTATAGGAGGAGATGGTTTCTTTGATTATGTTCCTGGGTTAACCATTGATACAGATAATGGTAGAATTATATTTACTACGGTAGAGCCATTTGGGGAGCATCTTTTTGATGAATTGGATAATGGACCTGTTGGTTCTGATTATAATGATCCTAATACCTACAATCCTAATCAGGCGCAATATGTATTTAGAGATCTCTATACCCAAACTAAAATTATTGCAGAACAACGATCTGCCGACAAAAATTACTTCCAGCTAAAAGGTACGTATAAGTCCTCTGGCCAGGATGGGATTCCTTTAGGAGCTTTTAACGTTCCGCAAGGGTCGGTAACTGTTACAGCAGGCGGTAGAGTACTTCAGGAAGGTGTGGACTATACTGTGAATTATCAATTAGGTAGAGTAACAATTTTGGATGAAGCACTTTTAGCTTCAAATACACCGATTAATGTTTCTACGGAAAATAATGCTGTCTTTGGACAACAAACAAAACGTTTTTCAGGAATTAATATAGAGCACAAATTCAGTGATGATTTTATTGTGGGCGGTACTTTTTTAAACTTAAATGAAAGACCGATTACTCAGAAGTCAAGTTATAATTATGAACCTATAAATAATACCATTTTAGGTTTTAACTTAAGTTATGCCACTGAAGTACCATTTTTAACAAGAATGGTAAACAAATTACCAAATATAGATACGGATGTACCTTCTAACATATCATTGCGAGCAGAGGCAGCTTATCTTATTGCAGGAGCACCCAAAGGAGCAGATTTTGATGGAAAAGTGACCACGTATATTGATGATTTTGAAGGAGCACAGACCAGAATAGATGTCAGCTCACCGTTATCCTGGGAACTTTCCAGTGTTCCAGTCGGTTATGAAGGTGATGGTTCTACTAATACCAGACCAGAATTATCATCTGGTGATAGAAGGGCTAAATTGGCATGGTATTCTATCGATCCAATATTTTACAGTAATGGTCGTCCTAATGGTATAAATGATACCGACCTATCAAGTAATGCCACACGAAGGGTATTTAATTCTGAAATTTTCCCGGATACTGATATTGTTCAGGGACAAACTTTAGCATTATTTCCTCTGGACTTAAACTATAATCCTTTACAAAGAGGACCCTATAACTACAGTACAGATGCTGAAGATGAGGTTTTAGGCACTCCTGAACAAAATTTTGGTGGGATTATGCGTCAGTTAACTTCAACGAACTTTGAACAGGCTAATGTAGAGTTTATTGAATTTTGGTTATTAGATCCATTTTATACTGGTAGCAGTGGTGCCGTGCCATCTTTGACTACATCATCCAGTGGTAAGGTCGTGTTTAATCTAGGAAATATTAGTGAAGATGTTTTAAAAGATGGTTTTAAACAGTATGAAAATGGTTTGGCAGGAGATGGTTCTGATGCAGGGACAAGACCTTCACCCTACGGTAGAGTTCCAAGAAATCAGTCTTTAATTTATACTTTTGATTCTGAGGGCGCAGCAAGAACGAATCAGGATGTGGGATATGATGGTATAGGGGATGCCGCGGAGAAACAGCAATTTACAGGTACAGGATTTGAAAGCTTAGATGATCCTGCAGCAGATAATTATCAATTCTATTTACAAGCTGACGGTGGAATATTAGAACGCTATTTAAACTACAACAATGTTGAAGGGAATTCTCCTGTAAGTGTGGGTAATGAAGACAGGGGGAATACAACATTACCAACGGTGGAGGATGTCAACAGGGACAATACTATGAATACCATTGATAGTTATTTTGAATACGAAATACCATTGTTTGATGGTATGGGAATCGGTAATGATAATAATACGGGATACATTACTGATATTCGTGTTATTAACAATATTCAGTTAGCAAATAATACTACTACTGAGGCAAGATGGGTACGTTTTAAAATTCCAATCTATGAGCCTACTGCAGCCAGAAATATAAGTGATTTTAGATCTATTCGTTTTATGCGAATGTTTGTTACGGAGTTTGATGCTCCAGTTGTATTAAGGTTTGGGACATTAGATTTAGTAAGAGGAGATTATAGAAGGTATGTTCAGGTAGGTAATACCACTACAGACCCGACCAATGGGTTAAATATTTTTGGTGACACAGAGGTAATAGTTACATCTGTTAGTGAAGAAGAAACTCCAAACTATATTACCCCACCAGGCGTTAGACGTGAAGAATTAATCAATAACAATACAACGATAAGAGAAGATGAAAGATCTTTAGCTCTAACAGTAAATGATCTTAGAGATGGTGATGCTAGGGGGGTGTATAAAAACTTTAATGTAGATATGCGCCAGTATGAAAATCTGGAAATGTTCTTACATGCTGAACCACTTCCGGGACTAGCGCTAAATGATGGGCAGTTGACAGCATTTATTAGGATGGGTAATGATTTTACCAATAACTTTTATCAAATTGAAATTCCTCTTGAGGTATCTGCATTATCTGATTCAAGCGCTGATGCGGTATGGCCAGTGGCGAATAGACTAAATTTACCTTTAGAGTTTTTAAGAGAGGTGAAATCAACTGTTTTAGGAAATCAAGCCTTGAATCCATTAGAACTAAATATGTTTGATGGTCCTAATAATCTACGTGTGGGTATTAAAGGAAATCCTAGTTTTGGTGACGTTCGTGTTATGATGTTGGGGATTAAAAATGCTAGTGGATCTTCGCAATCAGGGACAGTTTGGTTTAATGAAATGCGCTTAAGTGATCTAAAGAACCAAGGAGGTTGGGCTACAGTAGGTAGCTTTGATGGTAATATTGCGGATTTTGCCAATGTAAGTGCTTCAGGTCGAATTTCTACTATCGGTTTTGGTGGGTTGGAACAAGGTCCTAATGAAAGAAGTAGAGAGGACACAAAACAATACGATGTGACAACCAATGTCAACTTAGGTCAGATGCTACCTAAAAAATGGGGAATTAAAATACCTTTTAACTATAGCAGAGGTGAAGAATTGATCACACCACAGTTTGATCAGTTTTATGAAGATTTAGAGTTAGAAGATCAGATTAGGGCTGCTACTACAGAACAGGCTAAAGATTCTATACTTAACGTCAATACCTCTTATACTAAAAGACAAAGTTTCAATGTCATTGGTCTTAGAAAAGAAAGAACAGGTGATGCTAAGCCTATGCCTTATGATGTGGAAAACTTCTCTTTCTCAGGAACCTATAACCAAACTGATCATCGCGATTTTGAAATAAAAGAATCTTTAGATCAAAGTGTAAGACTAGGCGGGACTTATGATTTCAGTTTTCAGCCGAAAGAAGTACAACCTCTTAAAAATGTAAAGCTTTTAGGAAAGAGTAAATATTTTGATCTTCTTAAAGATTTTAATTTTAATCTACTACCGTCAAGTGTTACCGTAAGCTCTAATATTAACCGTCAGTACAATGAGCAGACTTTCAGGGATATAACCCTAGGTCCTAATGACATTGGTACACCAGCTCTTATCCAAAGAAATTTCCTATTCGACTGGCAGTATGGTATTAATCATAACCTAACAAAGTCTTTAAATTTTAGTTTTACCTCTGCAAATAATCGTATTGTCAAAAACTTTATTGATGAAGATGGTCAGGTAATCAATTCCATTGATTTATGGAGTGGTTTCTTTGATGTAGGAGACCCCAACTTCCATAGCCAGCAGTTGCAGGTTAATTATGAATTACCGATTAATAAAATACCTCTTTTTAAGTTTATAAGAACAACCTATTCCTATACTGGAGATTTTCAATGGACCAAGGCCAGTGAAGCCTTAAGAACGTTAGAAGGTATTCCTGATCAAGGTAATACCATACAGAATGCTAACGTGCATACACTTAATGGTTCATTAGATATGAATACGTTTTATCGCTATATAGGTTTAGAAAAGAAGAGGCCGGGAAGTTCAAGTTCTAAAAAGACAACCAGAGTTGCTCAAAAGGAAGGAGAGGATACAAAAAAACAGAAACCTAAGAAAACCAGAAGTAAGCTTAGTATAGGTGATAAGGCATTAAATACTTTAATAGGTGTAGCTACCGCTGTAAAAAAAGTTAATTTTAATTATCAGCAGGACAACGGAATCTATTTACCGGGATACATTAGAGAGCCAGGCTTTATAGGAACATTAAAGCCTACGGTAGGCTTTACTTTTGGTAGTCAGGCTGAGGTGAGAGATATTGCAGCAAGAAATGGCTGGTTGACTTTATATCAGGATTTTAATCAGCAATATAGAGAGGTAGAAGGTAGAAAATTTAATGTTCAGGCATCTTTAGGGTTGTTAAAAGATTTGACTATAGACATAAGTGCCAATAGAAATTATTCAGAAACATATTCTGAGAATTATAGAGTATTGGATATTAATGACGATTTAGAATATCAATCTCTTACTCCAAATACCTTTGGTAACTTTACAATATCCACGCTACTTATTAAAACAGCTTTTGCTACGAGTGACGAATTTAATTCTCAGGCTTTTGAGGATTTCAGGCAAAACAGACAGGTTGTAGCAGATCGATTGGCAACAGATTTCTATGGTACGACAGCGTTCCCAAGGAGCGATGAAGTAGAGCCTAACGGATATCGTTACCCTGTTGGTTTTGGTAAAACGAATCAGGCAGTACTACTTCCATCATTTCTGGCAGCCTATTCAGGATCAGATGCAGGAAATGTTCAAAAAGGAGCTTTAAGGGATATACCATTACCTAATTGGGATGTCAAGTATACAGGATTAATGAATCTAAAATGGTTTAGAAACCGTTTTAAGAGATTTTCTGTAAATCATGGATATAGGGCAAATTATACGATAAATCAGTTTCAGACAAATCTGGATTACGATAGGTCTAATCCTGATGCCGTGGATCAGTCTGGTAACTTTAAAAATCCTATTCTCTATTCTAATGTTAATCTTACAGAACAATTTAGCCCACTGGTACGATTAGATATGGAAATGAAAAACTCTGTAAAGATACTAGCAGAATGGAAAAAGGATAGAGCCTTGTCTCTTAGTTTTGCCAATAACTTGCTGACAGAAATAAGAGGTAATGAATATATAATTGGATTAGGTTATCGATTGAGTGATTTAACCTTTTCTACAAAAATATCCGGTAGAAAGCAGGTGATTAAAAGTGACTTGAATCTGAGAGCTGATTTATCACTTAGACAAAATGAAACGCTTATTCGTTACTTAGATGTTGATAATACCCAGGTTACGGCAGGTCAGGATATTTATGGACTTAAGTTTACAGCAGACTATGCGCTAAGTAAAAATTTAACCGCTTTGTTCTTTTATGATCATACATTCTCTGAATATTCGATCTCCACTGCCTTTCCACAAACGACAATAAGAGGAGGCTTTACATTGCGCTATAATTTCGGTAATTAAATCTTATTTTAGTATTTCTGAAATTTTTATAGCTTTTTGATGAAAAAAACTAAATAAGAATTATTTTCGTGACCAAATAATAGAAATCCTTTAAATTTTATTTAATGAATATTCCTTCAGATTTAAAATATACCAAAGATCACGAATGGGTAAGGATCGATAGTGATGTAGCTACAGTAGGTATTACTGATTTTG
>NZVW01000052.1 GCA_002697475.1 Aquimarina sp.
GATGCTAAAAATAGCGTTCACTGCACTATGCAAAATGAAACTTTTCTACACTATTTAATTCTACAACCTACTAGTTAAAATCACGATCAAGTTAAGCATACTGCAATTTGCGAATTTTACATTGCCGTTTCGTTCACTTCATTTTTAACGCATAGCTTTCTTATGGCCGTTGCTTACTCAAACCAGAAACCAAGAGCTACTGACTACTGACCATTGACTATAGACAATTGACTATAGACCATCAACTACCTATACTCTGAAGTGAGCTCCCCGACCACAAGACCGTTCTCCAGTGCTTCGATGACGCCTCTGGAAGCCATTTCGCCGGATAACATAGCACCGTTCAGGGATCCGTTGAGCATATGATCTCCCGCTAAATAGACTCTTGGAAGGATATTGGTTTCTGTGGGAGACATACTGTATTGTACATTTTTTAGATCCGGAAGTGCCTTAGGGATACGATAACGCTTTATAAATCGCTTGGTTTGGATACCACAATATTCCTGTAATTCTTTTTCAACTATAGCCACTAAAGTCTCTTCGTCATAGTCATGTGCTTTCACCACAGTAACGGATAATAAATGACCGGTAGTAGTACGATCAGCTTCAAAATTTGTGGGATAACAGATATTATTGATCAAACTTTTGGCCTCTGTCACCAGACCTATCAACGCTTGAGATATCACGGGCTCGTTGGTTTCAAAATATAAGGTATCGCAACTCTTCCATACAGTCTCCTGATTATTCAAGTTTTGTATCAGAGAACTGGGCGCAGTGGCAATAATGGTAAAGTGACTTTCCAGAATTGTATCGTCGGCTAAGGTAATTTTACCTTCCTCTACCCTTTTAACAGCAGTATTATATTGAATTGTGGTATGCTGAAGATGTACAGCTAACTGATCCGGTATCGCCTGAATTCCTGCTTTAGGGATAGCTGCATATCCTTCACTAAACATTTTATACACAAACTGAAACATTCTGCTGGAAGTGTTCAAAGCTGTTTCCAGAAAGATTCCGGAGAAAAAGGGTATAAAGAATTGATTTATCACGGTAGCTGAAAATCCATAATCCTGCAAATACTTTAATGTGGTTTGCTCTTCTTCCTCGAATATCTGGGCTATAGATTTGGCTTTTAATGCATTGGTTAGCTTAAAGATTTTTAGCTTATCACTGAACGAAGCTGCACTGGAGACTATGGTAGGCCATAACAGTGAAGCGGAACGTAATGGATCGCCTATCTTTTGCGTATTGCCTTTATCAAAAATTACGGTACCGGGAAGAAATTGCTGAAGTTGCAGAGCATTGTAATCCAGATATTGCTGCGCTTTAGGATATGCAGTCAGCAAAACCTGAAACCCATGGTCTAATACATAACCATCAATATGATCTGATGCAACTCTTCCTCCTACACGGTCAGATTTTTCAAGTAGTATAGGGTGGTAACCCTGATTTTCTAATACCTGAGCGGCAATTAACCCACTGATTCCGGCTCCTATGATGTGTATCTTGTACTCTTCCTTTTGCATAACAATTATTTGTTTAACTAAAATAACATATAAATAAACAAAATGTCTTAGGATTATCATAAAATGTTTCTGAAAAGCACCGATGTCTACATAAAAAAGTAGAGATACACCTTACGGCACCTCTACTTTAGATAGTTATTTTCATAATATGTGTTTCAGGTATTAGTAATTTACTCTTCTCCTATGATCTTACACGCTAATGAAGGTGTTAGTTTTAATAAGTTCATGAAGTTTGTGAGGTGCAATTGTGGTAAGTAGGATGTTAATTTCATACCGCTAAAGTACATCAGAGTCAGAGGCTTGCTGTCCATTTTTCGTTGGATGACATTTATCTATAAATCAACGGAAAGATTTTATAGAAAAGCTTAACTTACCAGTAAAGTTATCTTACGGTTTCTAATAATCCATTACGTATACATAACCAGAAGTAGTTCCAGAAGGATTTTGTCTGATCCCGTGTTACCTCTACATTCTTTTCTGTGATTAATCCTTTTTCTTCTTTACCCCCGATTATCATATTAGCCAAACCTGTAAGCACAGAGGTTAACATCTTTGCTTTATTACGTACCGGCCTTATCTTAAATTCATCATAACGAATGCTGGATTCGCCAGTAGCCTGATAACGGTTTCCCCTAAAATGATAATAGAAGGCATCGAGTTTACCTTCGGCTTCTACATTTAAGGTAGGAGCGATAAAGGCATTCATAGATTTTGCCTCCACATCCTTTATAGCACCTTGTATACTAAAAATATCTTCTGGGTTATTGATATCCATTTCCCAGTCTAATGTAATTTTGGCCTGATCCATATAGGAGCTCTCCACTGAAATCCTTACTGACTCGGCATTAGGCAAATTACTCAATGTAGTAGCGCTTAATTGTATATCATGAAATTCAAGAACTCCAGGCTCCAGTTCATTATCAGGCTGCTCCGTATATTTGATAAAACTATTAGTGATACGAATTGAATCTATCTTAAGGTTAAAAGGTAAGTCTCTAAGCATCTTACTGTACATCGGTTTGATACGCGTATCATCCGGTAACCTTTTGTTTCTGGAGATATCAAAAGCTACGGAATCCACAACGAGACTACTGCTGGTCAATAAAGGTTTATCCTGCTGCTTTATAATCTGTGGCGTAGCAATATGTATTGATTTTCCCTTAAGACGCATATAATCCTGCTCTTTATCAATTTTATTATTGAATTCTTTTTCTGAAAGTAAAGGGACAATTTCATAATGGTTCAGCGATACGGCATCTGGATGTATGGCTATGGTATTTACTTTGAGAAGATGAAAAGTATTCAGATGTGTTTTTAATGCGCTTATCGTCAACTTAAAGTCTTCTGCTGTAACAGGAATGCTTTTTGAAATAGTAGTACTATCTAACAAAGCATTGGTAACAGTAGTTTCAAAATTCATCGTTAAGACAACAGAGGTATGAAGAGAATCCATCTTTTTGCGAATCAATTTACCATCTGTGACCTTAATATTATCTATAGCTATAGCATTCTTAAGCGTTTTTTTTTGTTTAGGCTGACTAATGGTATCCGATGGTCTGACATATTGAATAATTCTGGGCGAAGTAATAAGTACCTGAGAAGCATTTATATCCTTATCTAACCACAAATCAAACAAGCTTATCCCTGAGATTTGACAATGTTTTGCACTAATCTTAAACTTGTCCCGGGATTCGAAATAGATATTATCCACAACTAACTCTCTTGATAGTAAAGATGTGCTCAAATGTGTATAGACTATTTCCTGATCCGCAGTATTAAGCGCTGTCAGCTTCTCAGAAACTTTGTGATTGATCCATTTTTCTGCTAGAAAATAGCACAGCATAAGTACTCCTATGCCTGTGAACAGGAGATATACATACCGTTTTGGTAGTTTCATACGTTTTATTTAAACTAATCTGATTTTGAGTAGGCTAAACTTAGCATATAGGAATTAGAAAAAGGGACTTATATCACAATAGTTTTAACCCGAATGGTGAACTAGTATTCCACCGGTACTTTTTCCGTAAGGCTTTTAGCCCAGGCTATCGCATCATCTAAGGAGGTAAAACTTTGAAAACGATTACGCATAAAAATCTTTTCCATTACCGCAGTCATTAAACTTTTTTTGGAATAACTAACAATACCATAAGCCCTTAGTTTAAAGTCACTACGATAAAATTTGATCCAGTCACTGGGGCGTGTGGAATAGGAATGCACCCTGTTAGAGATATAGACAATATTTTCACCATTATGGTCATACAAATGCGTGAGCTCTTCTACAATTTGCCTGGCGTGATCCTCCCAGGTATATACAATACCTTCTTTCATCTCTGCGATCACAAAAGTATCAAACAAATAATAGGTACCACTGGGATAGGTCATCACATGAAGTGCGTCATTATAGTATTGCGTATCTTTAACATAGACCATAAAGTGGTAAGGATTAAGAAAATAAGCTTCTAAGTTAAATCAGATAAAATTAGTGCGTAAGGCTAAAATAAGAATTAATAATTAAATAAGAGCACTGTTTATAAAGCACTGTTTTTAGAACTAGCACATTGTGGTTATATTTTAGCACACTTAAAAGCCGATTTATGCGTTATTATCCTATTAATAAATTACTCAAAATCATCTTCACACTATGAAAACTTTTACTCAAAACCTACTCTGTGCTCTAGTATTATGTACCACCATAACCAACGCACAAACTGTAGTGGATACTTATGGAAACCTAACGGTAAACGGTAATCGTGTAACCTCTGAAACCGGCGAAGAAATCAGTCTGGCTGGTATGAGCCTGTTTTGGAGTATTGCCGGTGATGTTACCAATTTTTATAATGCGCAAACGGTAAACCATCTGGCTGACGACTGGAAAATCTCAGTAATCAGAGCTGCAATGGGCGTTAATGAGTCCTGGGATGGCGGCAATGGTTATGCGGATGGAGCGGTAGGAAGACAGTACAATCTGGATCGTGTGGAACCTATTATACAGGCTGCTATCGACAAGGGTATCTATGTGATTGTAGACTGGCACTCCCATGATGCAGAGAATTACCTGACAGAGGCAAAGGAATTCTTTGGCTACATTTCTGATAAATATGGTGACAATGATCATATCCTCTATGAAATTTATAACGAACCTATCAATCAAAGTTGGGCGGATATCAAAACTTATGCAGAAGAGGTGATCGCCGTGATACGAGCCAATGATCCTGATAATTTAATCATAGTGGGTACGCCTTTTTACTCACAACGAGTAGATCAGGCTTCGCAAAATCCTATTACCGCCTACAGTAACATAGCTTACACCTTACATTTCTATGCAGCTTCACACACAGGCGATGGTCCGGGATCACTACGTGATAATGCCAGAAAAGCGATGAGCACTACTGATGGATATAACGGTATTGCACTATTTGTAACAGAATGGGGAACTGTAGAAGCGTCCGGTAATGGAGGGTTCAATGAAACGGAATCTAACACCTGGATTAATTTTATGAAAGATAACGGCATCAGCCATGCCAACTGGACTGTGGGTGATAAAAACGAATCCTCTTGTGTGGTAAACAACGGTATGGGGGTTACTGGATTAGTCAATGGTCAACTCACACCCTCCGGAGTGTATGTAAGAGGTAAAATTCTGGAGCAGGCGGTTACACTGTCCATAGAGGATCTGACACTTGCCGGAAAAGAAGTAAAAGTTTATCCTGTACCTTTTAAAGATACTTTAAAAATCAGCAGTACTATACACATAGACAGTGTTGTACTTACAGATATGTCCGGAAAAGAAGTATTTGCAAAAGAAACTAACGAAATGAATCCTAGTATAACGATACCGGATTTGGTAACAGGTAACTACATTTTATCGATCATATCTAATGGTGAAATGGCCAATACAGTGATTACAAAAATCAAATAAAAAATAAAGGCTGAATCAATCTCATGACTAATTCCGGATTCAGCCTCTATTTTTCGCTTAGTAAATCAACGCTTTGATCTTATCTGCATATCCCCTGCTTACCTTTAACTCTGTTTGATTTAGGAGTTTAATGAGATAGCTCTTTCCATAACGGTTGACCTCTTCAATTTTAGGAAGATGGACGATGGTACTTCTATGGATACGCAGAAAGTCCTTTGGACTTAGCTTTTCTTCTAATACACTGATGCCGTGATTACTAATAAAAACTGCATCTGCCGAATGAATTTTGGAGTAATCACCGTAAGCTTCTATATAGTGTATATCCTGAGTCGCTAAGGTGACATACTTACTTCCCTTTTGTACAATAATCCTATCCGGATATTCTTTTTTTTGTTGGATATGATCTTCTGCCAGAGGGACTAAATTTTTTATGGCACTAATCTTATGAATCGCCGTTGTGAAACGTTCCTTAGTATAGGGTTTCAATAAATAATCCACGGCATGTACTTCAAAAGCCTTAAGAGCGTATTGATCATAGGCAGTACTGAAAATAATATGTGGCAATTCCTCCAGGTGTTCCAGAACATCAAATCCTGTTAATCCAGGCATCTGGATATCCATAAATACCAAATCCGGTTTAAATTCGTTGATCAGTTTTATAGCATCTACACCATTATTAGCTTCGCCCATAATGATGAGATCCTTATGATCTTCCAGATATTCCTTGATCAATTTTCTACCTGAAGATTCGTCGTCAACAATAACCACTTTTTTCATGACTTCCATCCTTTAAATACTAAACTGAACCACTAAACCTCTGGGATTATTATCAAACAGAAACAATCCGGAATTATACATCTTTTCCAATCGCTTTTGTGTATTGCTAATCCCTACACCTGTATGCATTATGGCGTTTTTATCTTCTACACCTATACCGGTGTCCCGGATCGTAAATGCTAAACGATTGGTTTCGTCCTCTTCAATAGAAATTTCTATGCTCCCTCCTTCTGTTAATGGAGAAATCCCATGTTTCACTGAATTCTCCACTAAAGGCTGTAATAACATAGGAGGCACTTCCCTATTCAATAAATGCTCTTTGACATGAATCTGAATCTGTAATCTGTCCTCAAATCTTTTCTGCTCCAGATCTAAATACTTTCTTACAAAATCCAATTCATCGCGTAAAGGCACCATATCTTCTCTGCTGGCCCGAAGCTGATATCGAAAAAGATCAGATAACTCTGCCACCATCTCTCTGGTTTGCTCCATTTCTTTAGGGATACTGGCGTTGATCGTATTAAAAACGTTGTATAAAAAATGCGGATTCAGTTGTGCCTTAATAGCCGTAAGCTCACTCTTTAATGCTGTATTTCTGAGTTCTATTTCCTCACGGATTTTTCGTTGCGAGATCATGTAGTATTCATAAGCGTGAAAAACCGCAAACTGTATCCAATACACCAACATAGGAATATAAATATCCCATACCTGTCCTGTTCCGGTAAGATGCCCCATATCCAGGGCTTCTGAAACTGCATAGTATATCTTCCAGGAGAATAAAATGAATAAGGGAAGTGTTACAAAATGAAGTAGGAGTCGAAAAACAAGGCGCCATTTTTTAGCCCATCGGAATATGACTAACCAACAGATTACCATGGCTATAAACATCATCATATACTGTAGCCCACCGCTATCAAACCATAAATCAGGACGTACTAATATGCCAACATCTCTGTTTTTAGGCAATCGGTTAAGCCAAAGCGTAAAAAAATAAGTGTATGACAATATAAAATAGGAGCTGATCACTACCGCTATCTCTCCCAGGGTTACACCTACTATTGTTTTACTCCAAATCTTACCCATTATTGTTGTTGCTTTAAATCACTTTATCTATCACATATGATCATGGTAAAATAAAGAAATGATACATCTACATATAAAACTACCACTTAATTCTATAAATCATAAGCTAAAACTGATGAATTGGCATATATGTCGTTAAACCGACCTGTTCTCATTCATCGGAATATAAGACCACTGGTCAGATAAGTCTTTTACTCCTAAGCAATCCTACAGATATTTGAACAAAATTAGAAAGAGATGAAAAATATTGTAATTTATATCCTAATGATGATCACGGGGTTTATATCATCTGCAACCTATGCTCAGAGCATTGAAGGTACTGTAAAAGATGAACAAAATAATGCTATACCTTATGCTAATGTCTTATTGAAGAATGACAAAAATGAATTGGTAAAAGCCGGAATCAGTGATGATAACGGTTATTTTAATTTGAAGGATGTAGCTCCTGGTTCATATACATTAGAAGTTAGTAGCTTAGGCTTTTCTTTATATACACAAAAGCTAAATTATGATGGTGATCAATTACCATTGGGAAACATTATACTACAGGAAGATGCACAAGCATTGGATGAAGTTACCGTTACTGCAAAAAAACCTATTATTGAAGTCGAACCGGATAAAACGGTTTTTAATGTTTCAGGAACCTTAACGGCATCCGGTAATAATAGTCTTGAGCTTTTAAGAAAAGCTCCGGGAGTGCGAGTAGACAATGATAATAACATTATTGTTGAAGGTAAAAGTGGTGTATTGATTTATGTTGATGACAGGCAGAGTTATTTACAAGGCGATGACCTTAAAGCATTTTTACAATCCCTACAGGCTGATGAAATTGAAAATATAGAGATTATTACTCAGCCATCCTCTCGTTATGATGCCGCAGGTAATGCCGGAATCATAAACATAAGGCTTAAGCGTGAAAAAGGTCTGGGAACCGTAGGTAATGCTTCAAACACTTTAACCTATGGTGATTTTTTCAGAAATAACAGTCAGATAGGTATTACTACAAAAACGAAAAAATGGAATATCCTCGCTAATTACAGTAATTATATAGGAAAAAGTAATGGTTTCATTTATTTATACCGAATTCAGGGAGATAAAATATTCGATGCCAAAACCAATTCAGAATATTCAGGAGAAAATCATAATTTCAGAACTTCTGCAGACTATGTACTTGACAATAAGAATACTTTAGGAGCAGCAGTAAACCTATCCTTTAACGACAATGAGTCGATTTCCAATAGCAGAACCCCAATCATTACAAGAAGTACCGGAGTAATTGACAGTATATTACTGGCTCCAAACCGAAATGAGAGCAACACCTTTAATCTAAATACCAACTTCAATTACAGGTATAGGGATACTACAGGAAGGAGCCTAATGGTAGATATGAATTATGGCAGGTATGAAAGAGATCGGTATAACTTTCAACCTAACTTTTATACCACCGCAGATGGAACACCATTAAATGAAAATATCACAGCGCAGGATACTCCTATAGCTATTGATATCTACGTAGGTAAAGCAGATTATGAACAAGATATGGGAAAAGGCAAACTATCGCTCGGGTCAAAAATATCATTCGTAAAGACAGATAATACCTTTGACTTTTTTAACATAGAAAATAATGTATCCACTCTGGATGAAACGCGAAGCAACAATTTTGTGTATGACGAGCAGATTATAGCCGCCTATGCCAACTATAATTTTTCCTTTGATAAGTTTAAGATTCAAACCGGTATCCGAATGGAAAATACGGATTCTAAAGGTTATCTAACCTCTTCTGATGCTAATGATAATAAGCTTGTGGAAAGAAACTATACAGATTGGTTTCCCTCTGCCGGGATTACCTATCAGATGAATCAAAATAACTCCTTAGCCCTGATTTATAGTAAACGTATAGAACGTCCGGGATATCAAAACCTAAATCCTTTTGAATTTCAGTTGGACGAGTTAAGTTTTAGTAGAGGAAATCCATTTTTGCAACCCCAATACACCGATAATATAAAACTATCGCATACGTATAAATATACGCTGACCACTAGCTTAAGTTATTCATACATCAGTGATTTCTTTGCACAGGTAACAGAAGCACTCGATGAAAACAGAAACTTTCTAAGCACAAGAAATGTAGCCAATCAGGAAGTGTATAGCCTTAATGTCTCCTATCCTAAAAAAATAACAGAATGGTGGAACATATACGTCAGTACGTATGTTAACTATAGCAGCTATACGCCTACCAATCCATCCTTTGTGGCTGTAGACCAAACCAATTATGGAGGGTATGCTCAGAGTACCTTTAGTTTACCAAAAGATGTATCTTTTGAAATTAGTGGTTGGTACAGTAGCCCATCCATATGGGGAGGTACGTATCAGACAGAATCTCTTGGATCTTTAAACATGGGGATCCAGAAAAAGTGGACGGACTGGACCGTAAAACTTTCGGCTAATGATATACTGTATACGATTCCATGGAGAGGTAAAACTCAATTTGGTGATTTATTTATTGACGGCCGTGGAGGTAGTGACAGTAGAACCTTTCAGTTTTATGTAAGCTATGCCTTTGGAAATAAAGATGTGAAAACAAAGAATCAAAGAAAATCAGGACTCGAAGACGAACAGGATAGAATCAATTAAAAGTAAAAGGGTCTAAAAAACGACATACTACAATTTTTCCTTTGCGTATATCTGCGATTCCATTCACAACAGTATGTGTCTTTTAGACCTATTTTACTTCATTCAATTACTAGTCCTAATTTTGATTTACTTATGTATATCTATTTTAAAAACGATACATTGAACGAGATATGACAAAATAAAACTTATAGTTTTGTTAAAAAATAAAATATCAAACACAATAGTCTTTGTTGCTCTTTTAGGTGGTTATTAGAGTTTTATAGTATATTTACTTTACTCTTATGAAAACTATTATCATACAAACTATCGAAGAGCTTCTTAAAACTTTTGAAGTTCAAAAAACTGGGCAAAATTATATCTACAGAGGTGTTTCTAACAGTTCTTATGAACTTATCACTTCTCTGGGACGCAGTCAATCCATACATCAAAAAACTACCTTGCAACTGGAGCGACGTCTGATTAAGCTATTTAAAGAATCCTCTATACCTTATCTGGAACATCCTCCGACTAATGAATTAGAATGGCTTGCCGTAGCACAGCATTTTGGATTACCGACACGCTTACTGGATTGGAGTTATAATCCGTTAGTGGCTTCCTTTTTTGCCGTAGAATCCAATGCAGCTACAGATGGAGCCGTGTATATTTTATACGGTTGTGCCACTATTCAGGATCCCTTGAAAACAAACCCATATAAACTTGATAAGGTGCATAAATATCGCCCACCCTATATTTCTGTTCGAATACAGAATCAGGCAGGTTTATTTACGGTACATCCTGATCCTGATGATACCTTTACACACGAAAAACTGATCAAGGTAATCATACCTGCTGATCTTAAATCAACTATTAAAAGAACACTGTTTAAATACGGTATAGATCAACGACTTATCTATCCGGGACTTGAAGGTGTTTCCAGAGACTTGAAATGGCTGGAAACTGAAATGTTTTGATTACAAAAAGAAAACGGAACAACATATGGTTGTATCCGTTCTCCCACTCTAAAAGAGTTAGCCAAAATCATCATAGACTATAATCCCTGATAGATTTGTAATAATCTTATAAATTCAGCTTTATAACCGGATGCATCGTCCCCTCTATTTTCCTTTGCTAAGGCTATAATATTTTCTGTAATGTCATCCTTAAGGAAAGTAGATTTTCTTAGTTTCATACCAAACCAGGCTACGGAAGCAGCAAAGTTAAAGTCCGAAGAAACTTTTTTCTGTTCGTCCTTTAAAACATGTACCATCTCTATACTGCTATTTTCCTTTGGCTTCTTATATCTGAATTTTACTGTTAGTAAATCTTCCATATTACCTTTGGCACTCATCTCAGCATACTTCAGTTCAGGTACTTCTTTGTAAAACTCACTCTCTACCCCAACAGGAATGATTTCATAAAATGCTGTAACTGTATGCCCGCTACCCAGTTCACCTGCATCTTTAGTATCGTCAACAAAGTCTTCATCATCCAGTAAACGATTTTCATATCCGACCAATCTATACGCTTTAACTTTTTGAGGATTAAATTCTACCTGAATCTTTACGTCTTTAGCAATGGTATATAATGTACCTCCAAATTCAGTACCTAAGACTTTTTTAGCCTCCTGAAGCGTATCTATATAGGCGTGGTTACCATTACCTTTATCTGCCAGAGTTTCTAACTTACTATCTTTATAATTTCCCATTCCGAAACCTAAACAGGTTAAGAATACTCCTGACTTACGCTTTTCCTCAATAAGCTTTTCCATATCTTTATCGCTGCTTGCACCTACATTAAAATCGCCATCAGTTGCCAGAATCACTCTGTTGTTACCATTTTTCACAAAGTTCTTTACAGCTAAACTATAGGCCAATTCGATTCCTGCACCACCAGCTGTAGAGCCTCCGGCACTGAGATTATTGATAGCCTGCATTATTTTTTCTTTATGTTCACCAGATGTAGGTTTTAATACCATTCCTGCAGCACCTGCATAGACCACAATAGACACTTTATCCTTTTCTCTCAACTGATTAACCAGTAATTTAAAAGCCTGTTTTAACAAAGGAAGCTTGTTAGGACTTTCCATTGATCCAGATACATCGATTAGAAAAACAAGGTTAGATGCAGGGAAATCCTGCTTTGCTATCTCTTTTCCTTTGATTCCTATTTTAACCAACTTAGTAGTTTGATTCCAGGGTGTAGTATCAAATTCAGTATGAATAGCGAATGGATGTTTATCCGTAGGTTGGGCATATTCATAATTGAAATAATTAACCATTTCTTCGATTTTTACAGCATCTGCGGGAATAGTTTCTCCATTGTTAATCATTCTTCTGACATTGCTATAAGAAGCTTTATCTACATCTATAGAAAACGTAGAAAGCGGTGCGCTACGCACATTTTCAAATTCATTCTCTACGATTTCAGTATAAGAC
>NZVW01000053.1 GCA_002697475.1 Aquimarina sp.
GAAAAGGTAAAAGTTGCTGAAGAAAATATGCAACGCCAGATTATTGTCGCCTCTAAAAATAAACAACGTACCGAGGCCGTAGAAACAGAGCGTGTTGAAAAAGACAGAATGCTTGAAGCGACTGAGCGTGAAAGAATTGTAACTCTGGCTCAGATTGAAAAGGAGAAAGTAGTTGAAGTAGAGAAAAAGAACATTCAGGATGTGATCCGTGATAGAGTGATGCTGGAAAAAGGCGTTGTTGAAGAGCAGGAAAACATGAAGGATATCGAAGCTTTTAAAACTGCTGATCGTGAAAAGCAGGTGAAAATTACAATCGCAGAGGCTGATGCTCAGGAGTCATTAATTAAAACAATTAAAGCTGCTGAAGCACAAAAAGAAGCTGCTAAACAAAAAGCTGAAGAAATTAACATCGAAGCGCAGGCACAAAAAGAAGCTAGTGAAAAAGAAGCTGAAGCCCGTAAAACTCTTGCTGAAGCACAAGCAAAAGAAGAAGCGACTCTGGGAATGTCTGAAGCTCAGGTAATGCACGCTAAAGCAGATGCCAGAGAACGTGAAGGACTGGTTGAAGCCATAGTTATCGAGAAAAAAGCTAAAGCTGAAGCTGCAGGCATACAAGCGAAAGCTGAAGCTAAACGTCAGGATGGTATGGCAGAGGCTGAAGTTATCAAAGAAAAAGCATTAGCTGACGCTGCAGGTATTCAGGAAAAAGCTGAAGCTATGAAGAAACTTGATGGTGTAGGTAAAGAACACGAAGAGTTTAAACTACGACTTGACAAAGAGCTTCAGGTAGATCTTGCTCATATCAACATCCAGAAAGAAATCGCAGATGCTCAGGCTGCCGTAATTGGAGAAGCATTGAAAGCTGCGAACATTGATATCGTAGGTGGTGAAACCATGTTCTTCGAGCAGATTATGGGTCAGATCACCAGAGCAAAAGGATTTGACAGATTGGTAAAACATTCAGAAAATATTCAGGATGTAAAGAATGCCATCTTAGGGAGTGAAGATATACAGGGCAACTTACTTGACAAGGTAAAAGAGTTTGCAACCAAGTACGGTATCTCATCTGAGGATATAAAAAATCTGACGATTGCAAATCTTCTGATGGAGCTAAAACAGAAAACAAATGACCCTGAAGAGAATAATTTATTTACCAATCTCTTCAACTTGGCAAAAGGACTAGGGTTATCTGATAAAAAGTTAAAATAAGCCAACGTACCTTATATACAGTTCTGATATAGAATTATGAGTATCAAAACAACATTTTTAAACCCATAAGAGTCTTCCCATCCAGGGGAGACTCAGGATGGGAATTGTTTAACTTTAAATAGGTTTTATTATGGGAGGAGAAGGCGCAATGATGCAGGCTATTCATTCATTAAGAAATAATAGCAGAAGGTCAAAAAGAGAAGCTTTTGATGGATGGAGTCCGTCAGATAAAGAAAGTCAAGGGATCAAAATAGAACCCGTTTCTGAGGAAGTATTACAGCAAATTAGAGATAAATTAGAAAAACAGAAGAAAAAAGAAAAGTTTATCAATTTTACCATCATTACATTAAGTATAATAGCTACTATAATTTTCTTCTTTATCTTTTTCTATTATTTTCAAAATACACCAGGAATATCAGATGATTTTTTATATCGAAATAAAAGATAGATATTATATAAAAAATTATGAGTAAGTATCAAATTCATAATAGAAAACATCTTGAATCTTTTCGAAAAGATTTAAGAAACGATAGTACCGCAGCCGAAGTATTTTTATGGAAATATTTATCAAAAAGTCAATTAGAAGGTAGAAAGTTTAGAAGACAACAAAGTATTGGTAATTACATTGTTGATTTTTATTGTCCTAAGGAAAGGCTAATTGTAGAATTAGACGGTGAATACCATAATAGCTCGAAAACTCAGGAATATGATGAAGAACGAACAAAATATCTCAATGACTTAGGTTTTTTAGTAATCAGGTTTGAGAACAAAATGGTTTTTGATCAGTTGCCATCGGTATTAAAAGAGATTCAGGATAATTTTATAACATAATGTTTTTCACTGAGTAAAAAACATTAAAAAAAGTTCTCCTACTTTTCAAGGAGGAGAATGAATTCCACGAAGTGGAAGAAAGAGGTGGTTCAATCACCACCCTGAATTTGTAAAATACAAATTCTTCCCTCCTCTAAAAAGGAGGGAGACTATTTCTAACTCTGATTAAAACTAGAGTATACAATGCAAGAAGATAAAACAACCCAACATACACAACAATTAGACGGAGGCACTTACGAGATCATTCAAAACCGTTTGCAAAAACAAAAAAATGAGCTCTTAGACCGTCTGTCAAAATTAAATACAGCTCGTCAGGAAGTTTTTGGTAGTGTAGAAACCAAACTGATTGCTAATAATCGTATCAATACAGAAAACAACTGTATTGCCCGTGATATAGTTACTATAGGTCAGTACTGTATTTTTGGGTACAATGTACATTTTGGTCTTCGTACAGAGATTACACTTGCAGATGTATTTAGTATTTATACGTATCAGGAAGATCATTTTTCTACGCAACCTTTAAACTTAATCCAAGACAAGGTATTTATTGATGATTTTACCAATCTCTATAAATATTACAGAAACACAATTTTCTCGAAGTTTGCTGTTATAGGGAATTATCTGCATATGGTGTTTCAGCTTAGTGATAGTGTTTCTGATATTAAAACATTTAAATGGCTAATTAATGATGGTCAATTAACCTATGTTGATAACAGAAGTGAACACGAATTTAAGTTTCCTAAGCAGCACGAATTTAACTGGACAGAGGTTACCAGAGACATGCATCGATATGGGACACATCCCCATATTTCTATTAAAGACAAAGTATTTGTAGAAACCGTAGGTGGAGATCTAACCATAAAAATTGAAGATAATACTGAAGACGGTAAAGGAATTTATAGCGAAGCTGTAGAACACATAGATCAAACCCTGGATGATGGTCAATATCGTTTTGCTGATTTGGGTAACCTTATTGCCTTAGAGATTAAACCCTTTCAGGAAAAGCCGCAGTATTTTATCTACAATCACAAAATACAAGAGGTAAAGAAAATTCCATCTATTAAAGACGCTTGTATTTTATTACCTGATGATCAGGGAGTCATATATTCTAATGGATATTATCTTCAATCCGGTGAGTACAAGCTCTTTGACAATAGTATCAGCGACGTAAAATTTCAGGAAAAAATAAGCTCGCCAAATGGCGAAGATTTCCTTTATGTATTTTATCAAAGCAATAAAGGCTTGTATGTTCTAATGTCATACAATGTCATTGAACAAGAAGTCAAAACGCCAATTATATGTAATGGTTTTACCATTTTAGAGCAGGGAGAACTTTGCTATTTCAAAACTGAAGATGAACAAACCAAACATCATGTAATTCAGATTTGGCAAACTCCTTTTATGAAAGGAGACAATATTCCCTCAGAACATACGGATACACTTTTGTATAAGATTGGCAATAAAGATATTGTTAAGGCTATGGCTGAAAGCCAGGCGTTGATAACATTACTAAATAAGGAGGATAGCTATGATGGGTTATATGACGATATTGCTAAATCTTCTAACGATATCATCGACAGTTATTATTGGATTCGCGAAGAAGAAACCTATCGTTTAGATGTACCTCTTTCAGAAATCAATAATGCAGCAAATGCGGCCATAGATGAATTTGAAAAAGTGGTTCAGTTAAGACGAACTGCTCATAAAATTACTAAAGAAACACAGGATAAAGCTGAGGCCATTTTCGGTAAAATTAAAAGCAGTTCCTTCCGTTCCATCGATGATTTTGTATTGGTCCTTTCTCAATTAAGAACATTAAGAGGTGAGGTCATTGCACTTAATGATATCCGATATGTAGAAAAAGCTTTTATAGAGGATTTAGAAAACCAAATTGCTGAACAAACCGAAAAAATTTCGCAACGATGTGTTCAATTCCTGTTAGATGATAAAGCCCTTCTACCTTATCACGATAGGATAAAAGAAAAAGAAGGAGCCTTAGCCGAAATTAAAAAAGTAATTGATGCTAAAAAGCTAGAAGCAGAAGTTAACCAGATTGCTACAGATCTGGAAATGCTTATTGATATCGTTTCTAATCTTCAGATTGAAGATACCTCCCATTCCACAAAAATCATTGACAATATCTCGTTAATTTTTGCAACCATAAATCAGCTAAAAGCAGGGATAAAAAATAAGATCAAATCTCTGGGTAGTAAAGAAGCGACAGCAGAGTTCTCCGCTCAGCTAAAACTAGTCGATCAAAGTATTATCAACTATCTTGATATTGCCAATACTCCAGAAAAAACAGACGAGTTACTAAATAAAGTTTCTGTACAACTTGAAGATCTTGAGGGCCGCTTTGCAGACTTTGAGGAATTTATCACTCTGATTATTGAAAAGCGTGAAGAGGTATACAATGCGTTTGAGGCAAGAAAAAGTAGCCTCATCGAAGAACGCAATAAAAAAGCTGTTGCTCTGGAAAACGCTGCCAACCGAATCTTAAAAGGTGTTGCAAAAAAGGCATTAGGGTTAGATTCTGTGGTGGAAATCAATGGATACTTCGCTTCGGACTTAATGATCAACAAGCTGAGAGACATCATAGATCAACTCAAAGAACTTGATGATGCAGGTAAAGCTGAAGCTATTGAAACTGCATTGAAAGTAGCTAAAGAAGATGCTACCCGTAAGCTAAAAGACAAACAGGATCTGTATGAAGATGGAGAAAATATTATTAAACTTGGTAATCATAAATTCGGTGTCAACAGACAACCACTCGATTTAACCATAGTATATAAAGACGGAGGTTTAGCCTATCACCTTACAGGTACAGATTTTTATCAACAAATTGAAAATGAAATCCTGTTACAATCCAAAAAATATTGGGATCAGGATCTCATTTCTGAAAATCAAGAAGTATATCGCTCAGCATATCTGGCATATAAAATATTTAAGAGTTCAAAAATTGAAGAATTGGGTAATGCTACAGAAGAAGAACTTTTAGAAATCATAAAAACCGAAAGTAGTAAAAATTATGCTGAAGGATATATCAAAGGAGTCCACGATGTTGACGCTTCAAAAATCCTGAAAGTACTGGTTACCAAGCATAATGATTTAGGTTTACTCCAATTTGATCCGGATATCAGAGCCTTTGCACAGTATTTTTGGTTCAGTCTTTCTGCGGAAAGACAAGAATACTGGAATACTAAAATAAAGGAATCAGGAGAAGTATTAGCGGTCTTTCCTGACAGTAAGGAATACCTGTCCTTACTATTTGGATTATCAAAAGATATAAAACGCTCACAAAATGAAGTATTGAATGAAGTAAATGGCACAAAAGAAGAGGATTCAGATACCATTGCCTATTACCTGTTTCAGGAGTTGCAATCCGATAGTAGTTTCAGCAGCAGCCAGACGGCTTATGATATCCATGAAGCCCTGATTGCCGCTCTAAAAAAGAAAAATATACTTTCAAAAGTAACAACCTCTTTAGGTATTGATCAAAAGAAAAGAACTAATGGAGATGTTAACTGGAATGACAAAATCAACCTGGCTAAACAATGGGTAAGCTCTTTTATAAAAAGTAATCATCCCGATAGAGAAAACTATAGTAATGAGGTTGTCTGTCTATTACTATTTAGTAATTCCTCTCAAGGAGATATCATTCATGTTAATCCTTCAGAAACTATAGAAGGATTAAAAGGAAGTCACTCCTCTGTTGAAGAAGGAAAGTTTGAATTCAATTATCATGATTTTATAAGCAAACTTTCTGCATTTGCAGAAATAGAAGTACCGGCTTATGAGGCCTATCGAGAAGCTAAGCATCAAGTTACTGACGAGTTAAAAGAGCAACTAAAGCTTGAAGAGTTTAAGCCAAAGGTACTATCCTCATTTGTAAGAAATAAATTGATAGATCAGGTGTATCTGCCATTGTTTGGAGATAATATGTCCAAACAATTAGGTAGCATAGGTGATAATAAGCGTACAGATCGTATGGGGATGCTGCTTTTAATTTCACCTCCGGGATATGGTAAGACTACTTTGATGGAGTATATGGCCAATCGCTTGGGACTAGTATTTATGAAAATCAATGGTCCTGCCATTGGTCACGAAGTGACATCTGTTGATCCTATGGCTGCCAATAATGCCGCTTCTAGAGAAGAGCTTAAAAAATTAAATCTTGCCTTAGAAATGGGTAACAATGTAATGTTATACCTGGATGACATACAACATTGTAATCCGGAATTTTTACAGAAGTTCATATCTCTGGCTGATGGTACCAGAAAAATCGAAGGAGTTTATAATGGCAAGCCAAAAACTTATGACCTTCGTAGTAAGCGATTTTGTGTGATTATGGCAGGAAATCCATACACAGAGAGCGGTGATAAATTTCAGATTCCGGATATGCTGGCTAACCGAGCTGATATTTATAATCTGGGCGATATTATTGGTGATACAGCAGACCTCTTTAAGCTAAGTCTCATTGAAAACGCCATGACTTCTAATCCTGTTTTACATCAATTAAGCAGTAAATATTTTGAAGATGTATATAAACTTATTGAAATAGCCGAATCAGGATCACAGGAAGGGGTGGAATTAAAAGGCAACCATACTAAGCAAGAAATACAGGATTATATTTCTGTATTGGAAAAAGTATTAACGATTAGAAATACAGTTCTAAAGGTGAATGAAACCTACATCACATCTGCCGCTATGGAAGATGCCTATCGTACTGAGCCATCCTTTAAATTGCAGGGATCCTATAGAGATATGAGTAAACTGGTAGCCAAGGTAGTACCCATTATGAACGAAAAGGAACTACAAACCCTACTACTTTCTCATTATGAAAATGAATCGCAGACCCTAACCAGTTCTGCAGAGGCTAACTTATTGAAGTACAAAGAACTTGCAGGGACTATTTCTGTAGAAGAAAATGACAGGTGGGCGGTAATCAAAGAAACTTTTGTGAAAAACAATAAATTAAAAGGTTTTGGGGATAAAAACGAAATGGCACAAGTGCTGGCACAAATGATGCAATTTAGTGAACACCTTGCCGGAATTCAGGAGGTATTGCAAAAAGGATTAAAGAAATAATACCTCATTTATTAAAGAAATTGACAATCAAAACATTAAATAGAAAAACAACAATATTTTGTCTTGAAAATAGTTTTAGATAGTACACACTAACATCATCTGCTATGAAAACCCCAAGACTACGCTATCAAGCTTACTTTGTCTTATTATTTTTTTGTTTTAAAGGTGCACTCTCACAGGTAACCTATGAAAGAGTATTTAATGATTTGTCTTTTACGTTTCCCGTAGAATTACAATTTTTAACTACAACCTTTTCTCCTGAACGAGTTTTTGTTGTTGAGCAAGAAGGACGTCTACGTGTTTTTCCTAAAAAAGATAATGTTTTAGCCAATGAGTTAACTACATTTTTAGATATTACAGACAGGGTTAGATTTCGTAATGGACAGGAGCTAGGTTTGCTAGGTTTAGCATTTCATCCTCAATTCGAATCAAACGGTTATTTTTATGTGTATTATACAACAGACAGCCCTGTTCAGGATATTGATGTACGCATGGTACTTTCCAGATTTTCTATTGACCCTAACAACCCGAATTTAGCAGATCCGGACAGTGAGTTGGTTTTGTTCAGAGTAGACAAAAATCAAAGAAACAGTAATCATAATGGAGGTAAAATAGCCTTTGGTCCTGATGGCTACTTATACATATCCATTGGTGATGGCGGAGGGTCAAATGACCCTGAAAACAATGGTCAAACTACAAGTAATGTTTTTGGTACCATCTGCAGAATCGATATTGATGTTGATGGCAACAATCCTTTAGAAACAAATCCAGATGAACCTAACGGAAGGTATGAGATTCCTTCAGATAACCCTTTTTTAGAAAACAATAATGGTTTAGAAGAGATTTACGCTTATGGCATTAGAAATACCTGGAAGTTTTCATTCGACCCTCCAACCGGTAGACTTTGGGGAGCAGATGTAGGTCAAGGGGCTTATGAGGAAGTGAATCTCATCGTTAATGGAGCCAATTATGGTTGGAGTCGTTTTGAAGGTAATATTATCTCAAATAACGATATCACTATAGAAGGTGAGGTTACTTTTCCAGTTCATGTTTATGACAGAGACCTGGGAGACCGTTCTATAACCGGTGGATATGTATATCGGGGGTCAGAAATCACAAGTTTAGAACCAGACATATCTGACAAATACATCTTTGGAGATTATGTCAGCGGACGTGTATGGGTTCTTAATTACAATCAAACCGATAATTCAGGGACCAGTGAACTATTATTTAAAACAGATGGACAATTCATATCGTCTTTTGGATTGGATAATAGCGGAGAACTATATTTTTCGGACTATGGGACTGTAGCAGGTATTTATCAATTAACAAATGGTGACAACACTCCATCAGGAATTGCTGTTGATGGAATTGGCGAATGGCAAATTTTAGGAAACGGTGTTTCCGGTACTATACAAGCTGTAGCAACTTCTGAAGACGGAAAAGTTTATGTAGGAGGAAGCTTTAGACAAGCAGGTAATAGTATTGTAAACAATATTGCAGCTTATGATTCTGAGACGGGCTGGTCCTCCTTAGGTTCAGGTGCTAATGGATCAGTAAGCAGTATAGCAATCGGGATAAATGGAGATGTGTATGCAGGAGGAGCTTTTTCTAGTATTGGAGATATTTCTGCTTCTAATATAGCCAGATGGGATGGTTCGGCTTGGAACACCGTTGGTAACGGAATAGAAGGTTCAGTCGCGGCTATAACTATTGATAATTCCGGCAATCTATATGCAGGAGGATCTTTTACTACTTTAAATGGTAACGAGGTAAGAAATATCGCCAGATGGAATGGAACGGAATGGTCAGGACTTATGGATCAAAACACTTCAGAAACTGGCCTGAATAATGAAGTTCGTGCGCTTGCCGTAGATAACGATAATTTATTGTATGTAGGAGGTAATTTTGATGAAGCTGGTGGTAGAGCGGCAAACAGAATCGCGACCTGGAATGGAACAAACTGGGGTACATTGAGCAACGGTACTAGTGGGTTTGTAGAAGCAATTGCAACGAGGGACGACGCTATTGTTATAGGTGGAAATTTTGCTTTAGCCGATAATCAGACCGTCAACCGAATTGTAAAATGGAATAAAAACACAAATTCCTGGAGTTCTCTTGCTAATGGCTTGAATAATAATGTTAGAGACATTTTAATCGACCATGATAACATTTATGCATGTGGCAGTTTCTCTCTTGCTTTTAATACCAATGAAACGATCATCGTAAATAATATAGCCAGATTTAATGAGTCTGATCAGGAATGGTTGCCCTTAGGCACAAATACTGACGTTGGTGTAGACATTTTGATTAATAACATGGATTTTTCTAAAGAAACCAGTGGAAGAATTTTTGCGGGTGGTAACTTTACAAATGCAGGGGTTACAAACGCTAAAAATGTAGCGCTTTGGGTTTCAGAGGAAATTTTATCAACTCCAGATGAGATTCGTGATTATATAAGTCACCCCTACCCTAACCCAACTAATAGTGAAATTAAACTAAGAGAATCTTTGCATTGGGTTATAAATGATATTAATGGTAGACAGCTAGACAAAGGAAAAAGTAACATGATTCCTTTACAGAAATATGATAAAGGAACCTATTTGATTACGCTTAGAAAAGATGAAAATAAGTCTACTACCTTCAAAATAGTCCGAAATTGAAAAAATTATCGTAGTTACTCTTTCAACATCCTAAAAAAACAAATGAAATTTTTTACATTTTTTTGATAATTTTATACATTTACATAAGTGCTTATATAAATACTTATGCAAGACAAATTAAAAGTTTATGGTGAATTAGGATTAGGTTCACGTCTAAAACGGCTAAGCGACCTGATGATGAGGGAAATACAAATTGTTTATGACGCTTGTCAAATAGATTTTGACCCCTATCTCTTTCCTGTTTTTAAAATGATTATTGAGTACGACAGGGTCACTACTACAGATATTCAGGAAGCTTTACAATATACTCAGCCGGCAATTACTCAAGCCATCAAAAAGCTTACGGATAAAAAGCTGATCAGCTATAAAATTGACAAGCAAGACAAGCGCAAAAAAATCTTTCAATTAACAAAGAAAGGTGTTGCTCTTCAACTGGAGGTTCTTCCATTATGGGGAGTAATTGACCAACAGGTAAAATGGCTGACAGAAGGTGCTGCCAATAGTCTAACCAGCCATCTTAATTTCTTTGAGGACCAACTTAAAGTGAAATCACTTAGCGATCGCATTCTGGAACATTATATCAAAATTAAACAATAATATGGCAACAGTTACTATTATACCTTTTGAATCAAAATATGCAAATGATTTTGCCAGACTAAATGTGGAATGGCTGGAAAAATTTTTTGTCGTTGAACCCCATGATGTAGAATTACTAGAACGGTGTGAACAAACGATCATTGACAACGGAGGATATATATTTTTTGCCAAAGTTGATGAGACTATCGCTGGTACCTTTTCTTTAATTAAAAGTAGCGATGGAGTTTATGAATTAGGAAAAATGGCAGTTTCTCCAGAGTTTCAGGGTAAAAAAATAGGTCAAAGATTACTAGACTTTTGTATCAAATTTGCAAAAGAAAAACAATGGAAAAAAATCCTGTTATACTCTAATACCAAACTTGAGAACGCTATTTATCTGTACAAAAAATATGGATTTGTAGAAATAGCACAGGAAAAAAATCCCCCCTATCAACGTAGTAATATTAAGATGGAACTGGTTTTATAATAAACTGCCAACAGGCGTTGGCAGTTTATAAACACATCAATTATTTAACTTATTGATGGTATAACTCTTGTCGTAATTATTATCCCAATATTCCTTTCCATTAACTTTATACACCACTGCATATGTAATTGACGTAACGGTGTTATCAATATTGACACTCCCGGTCCACCTTTCAGTTTCATAAGCCGTAGGGCTATTGATATAGTTAAAATAACCGTTTAGCCAATACCTTTGAAAATTTAAAGGCAGGTAGTTTTGTGTATTCCAACCATCAGTGGTATAGACTACCCCTACTTCTTTATCAGGAGCTAAATTTCTAACATCAGCGACTATATTAAAAGTACTTTTATCGCCATATTGACTATAATAAAAACTTGTGAAATCCTGATCAACGCTAACCTTCAATTCTGGTTTTCCAAATTGATATCCATTGCCATTAACCATATAATTTTCTCCATTATTGTTATCCCAATAGGTTGTTCCGTTAACTTCATATTTGATAACGAACTCATCGTCATATCTCGAAGTGATGGAATATCCTCCTTCTGAAAAACGACCTGACCAGATTTCCTGATCATTATTGATGCTAAAATCGTAGTTCAAGGTAATTTCTTCCCAGGTACCATCTTTTCGTTCATAGAAAGCACTCACTGATTTTTCATAACCTAAATTAGCCACTTCTACCATAAATTTCTTTTCATAGGATTGATAGCCCCTGTAATATCCTGATGAGTTCCAGGCCTTGATTAATTGAACCGGTTCAGAGTTTGATTTTTCAGTTAAAGAAACAGATGAACTTTGCTGTAATGATTGCTCATTAATATCATGCTTTTGACATGAGAATAGTAGTGCAGTAATAGCTAAGGTTAAAATTAAATTTTTCATTGTGGTTGTTTTTGTTGGTTATTAGATTATTGCTTCATTACCTTATAGTTATTTCCATAATTGTTATCCCAGTATTCTTTACCATTAATAGTTAACACTAAAGCATATTCTATCTCAGCAATATCCTGATCAAAACGTACTGAAGTCTCATATTTATCCACGTCATATTGATTAGGACTCATAATGTATTCAGCATAGCCTACTCTAAAATACCTATAGTAGGTTAACTCTCTTTTTAAAGTAGTCTTCCAATTATCTGTGGTATATATAACCTCAAGCTTAGCTGGTGCGCTATAATCCCTCAAAACATCTGCATTTACAACAAAGTAATTACCCACCAGTCTTGTATAGTATGTATCCGAAAGTACAGGGACATCGTCCTGTAGATAAGCTCCTACACTTTGTGGAAGAGTGTAATTAGACCCCTTATTATTATCCCAATAGACATGGCCTCCTACCGCATATTTTATAACAAACTGGTTACCATATGCCGGATAATCTGTTATTGTTATTCCTGACCATATTTCTTCTTCCTCATTAATATTAAGCTCATATGATAATGGGATATCCACCCAATCACCATTGGATGATTGATGATGTACGTATACCTCTTTCTGGTAGTCAAGGTTCTTGACTTTTACCTTAAATCGTCTTACATACTTTTGTTGCACAGGACTGCTTTCATTAGAGCTCCAGGCTTTAAGCAATGTTACATTATCAGAACCTAACTTAGAAGCCAATTCTAAAGCCTCTGTATCCATATTCTTTTCGTTTACGTCATTGGTACACGAGCTAAATCCAGCTATAATTACCAATAGGGTTAAAAGTTTTTTCATAATCAAAATTGTTAGCGGTTAAAAGTGATTGTAGTTTTTGTTGTGATCGAAAAGTTTAGCTGATAACTATCCTTTAATATTAAGTTCTTAAAGAAGCTGAAGTATCACAATGAAAGAGTCTTATTTCATTCAGACTTTAACGAAAAACGATTTCGTAAAAGAGCTGATTTAACATTTTTTTATGAATAGAAATTAGCTTTTATCGAGATGTAAAAAAACATATCAAAAAATCTAAAAATTGAATTTTAACTACGAAAGTTTAGTTACTGAATCACACGAAAATTTTAGTGGCTAAAACGTTAGCAGATATTAACGAAAAGCATTTCTCTCAAATTTAGAGTTACAAACAATTACCTGTCGAATATGTATAAACGGAAAAAAGTAAGTGAAACCAGAGTTATTTGCCCTAATATCAAAAAGGGGGTTTTCCCCCCTTGAATTATTTTTTAAGTATCGGTTACTTTACCCCTGTATATGATTAAGAGATGATTTATCAGCTATTTGTACTTAAGAAGCCTTAACAAAACTGTAACATTTCTTTTTAATGCTGCATAATAATACTATTTTTAGTATGTACAAATTATCTTAATTCATAAACCCTTTAAGACAAAAACATGAAAAAACTAACTAACCTATTCACAATCATTGCTGTCATTGCAGGAGTTATCATATTCAACTCGTGTGATAATATCCAGCAAGAAAACCTAAAACCTCAATTAGAAGAATATAAAAAGAAGATTGAGGAATATGAAAAGACCATTGCTGATTTAAAAGAAAGACTAGAGTTTGAAAAAGGAGAAAAACCAGACAATATTATTGATTCGCGATTCGCCAAAAATCTTTACGACAACTATACCCCCAGAGCAGAGTGGATTAATGAAAATGTAGGATCAGATGGAGATGGAAACCCCTTTATAGCTACACGCTCATTATACTATGATATCAATGAGTTATACAACTATTTGGCTTATGTACGCAGACAATCCAGAGAAGCAAACGTAAAACCATCTGGTGTTCGTTTCTATTTTGGTATTTATGCGGATGACTATGTTAGGAGCGGTAAGAAAAACTATGCCAAACGAACTACCTTCTTTATAGCACCTACAGTTGCTAAAAAATTGGATGACAAAGTAGTACATCTGGGATACACATTAGACAATGATTTTAATGTACAATTGCTTACTGAATCAATTGGAGTTGGTGAAAGAGGAAGAATCAATTTGCAAAAAGGAGGTTTATTTAGTTTTAATATGACTCAGGAACTGGAGGAAAACAGTTTAATTGCTAATGAACTTGGAGCATCTCCTCCTAATCCTGATCATTAATAGGATTTAAATACAGAATGAATTATGTAGATATATATAAAACTCTAAGAGATTTTGGAATAATATTAGAAATTGTCACAGCTATAGTTGCAATAATTTTTTATGAAAAATACAAAGCAACAAGATTGAAATATATACTATTTCTTCTTTTATACATAGCAATTAATGAAATTGTGGGAACCTATATTAGA
>NZVW01000054.1 GCA_002697475.1 Aquimarina sp.
AATGATTTTTTATTAACCAGATAAATTTCAGTTGTGCCAAATCTATATAAACTGTCCTTTTTTACCTGAGTAGGAGGGCCTTGACGTTCTGCATAAGAAGATGGGATTTCTATAATCTTTGTCTTATCAGCTACTTGACAGAAGCAAAACGAGGCACTTAAAAAAAATAAAATGAAACTTAGTTCTTTCTTCATGGTTTTGTGCGTTTCAGAGTAGTATTTGTTAATCGAATATTATATGATTGTGTTAAGGGTTATCAATTTCAAAAAGACGATCTAATAGCACTTTATCTTCATTGAGTTTGTCGTTGTTCTTAGCTATTGAATCTTTTAGGGCAGTTAGCTCTTCCCAATCTTTAGCGTTTTGTTTTTTAAAATCAAATAATAAAGAATCTCTCTGTCTGGTTATAATGCCTTTCTGTAATTGAATTTTTTTTAGTTCAGTTAACGATTTCTGCAAATTAGCTTTAGTAGCAGATAAAGTATCTCTTGATGCTTGTAATTCTTTTTTTGCCTGATCTAATTCTGACTTAATAATCTTCCAGTTGGAGCTGGAATTAAAAGTCATATACCCTATGACTAATAAAAAAACTAAGGCTATAAGTTGTAAAATTGTACTGATGTTTAATTTTTTCATTAAAATGATAATTTAATATAGCAGTAAGGTATCTCGTCTTATAGGATAAAAGTAATTAAATAATTTTCTAAAATTAGTAGGTATTCCTATTAATCAAGTTTATAATTTTTAATATTTAGACAAGAATTTTTGTATGATTTCTACATTATATTATTTAATTGTACATTAGCCTGACTTCTAAACCCCCAAAGATTATGTCAGAATTTGTATTTTATTTCAAACAAGGCTTATATCATGTTTTAGATTGGAGTGCCTATGACCATATTTTATTTCTTATAGTGCTAACAGTGTCTTACACTTTTGATAGCTGGAGAAGGATTTTGATCCTTGTTACCTTATTTACTTTTGGGCATACATTTTCATTATTCTTGGCCGCTTTTGATGTCATTTCAGTAAATTCTGCTATAATAGAATTTCTTATTCCTGTTACCATTTTAATAGCTGCACTATTCAATATTTTTACGGCAAAAAGTACTCCAAAAGATAGTAGAGCAATGGTTTCATATGGAGTAACGATCTTTTTTGGGTTAATTCATGGATTAGGATTTTCCCGTTATTTTAAGATGATAGGAAATGATGCCAGTTCCAAGGTGCTAGCACTATTGGAATTTGCTTTAGGTATAGAAATTTCACAAATCATCATAGTTCTGTTAGTATTGTTTGTGAGTTTTATTGCCCATACTTTTTTGAGGTTTACAAGGAGAGATTGGATTTTAATCGTTTCTTCTATTGTTATAGGAATGACTATTCCTATGTTGTCAAACAACTGGATTTGGTAATTATTAACAGTATACGAGTTGTATTTGAAACATTCTCATAATATATTCGTATATAAAAGAAAATATTGGTTGCTTATTTATGTCAAAGCAAAAACAATTGAAGTATGATAAAGCATACCTTCGTATAGCAAGAGAATGGGGTAAATTGTCTCATTGTAAGAGAAAAAAGGTCGGCGCACTTATTGTAAAGGATAGAATGATTATATCTGATGGATACAATGGAACTCCAACAGGTTTTGAAAATCCTTGCGAAGATGAGGAGGGCTATACTAAATGGTATGTTCTTCATGCTGAAGCGAATGCAATTTCTAAAGTAGCTTCATCGACACAATCTTGTCAGGGAGCAACATTATACATAACCTTGTCCCCCTGTAAAGAGTGTAGTAAATTAATACACCAAACAGGCATTACACGAATTGTATATACAGATGATTATAAAGATAACTCCGGATTACAATTTTTAGAAAAGGCCGGAGTTAAAATAGAGCAGATTACTGAATTGGACGATTGATGGGATATTCAAAAAAATACTTGCCTTTAATATTAGGATTAGCAGTTGGTGCAGGAGTTTATCTGGGGAGTAAATTAAATTTCAGTAATCCATCAGCTAAGCTATTTTCTTCTAATGCTAAGAAAGAAAAGTTGAATCGTCTGATAGATTACATAGATTATGAGTATGTCGATGAGATTAACACAGATAGTATTGTTGATGTCACCGTTAATAGGATTCTTGAAAACTTAGATCCGCATTCAGTATATATCCCTCCAGAAGAATTGGAAGGTATTACTGAAAGTATGCAGGGAGATTTTATAGGAATTGGAGTTAGCTATTATCAATATAGAGATACAATTTCAGTGATCAACACTATCAAAGGTGGGCCAAGTGAAAAATCGGGTATCAAACCAGGTGACAGAATTTTAATGGCGGATAGTGACACTTTATTTGGCGAAGGTTTAACTAGAGACGGGTTAGCAGATAAACTGAAGGGAGAAGAAAATAGTAGGGTTCAACTGAAGGTGTTTAGGAAAGGAACAGGTGTATTTGATGTGGAAGTAAAAAGAGGTAGGGTACCTCTGCAAAGTGTTGATGCATCTTATATGCTTAATGATAACGTAGGCTACATTAAGATTAATCGTTTTGCAGAAACCACGTATAAAGAATTTAGAAAGGGGATAAATGAATTAAAGAATAGTGGGGCTAATGAAATTGTAGTAGATCTTAGGGACAACGGAGGTGGTTTTATAGCACCAGCTTTAAAGATGGCTGATGAATTTTTAGAAGATGATGTGCTTATCATGTTCACTAAAAATAAAAAAGGCACTATAGAAAATAATTTTGCTACCGATGAGGGGGACTTTGAGAAGGGAAAGATTTATGTTTTGATTAATGAAAACTCTGCTTCAGCCAGTGAAATTTTTGCGGGAGCAATACAAGATAACGACAGAGGTTTGATTGTAGGTAGGAGATCTTATGGAAAAGGCCTTGTACAGAGAGAAATGGCTTTGGGAGATGGAAGCGCCGTGAGATTAACGATATCAAGATATTATACACCTACAGGACGTTCTATTCAAAAACCATATGAGAATGGTAATAAGGAGTATTTTAATGAGTATCTGGAACGTTATAAAAATGGTGAATTGCAAAGCGCAGATAGTATTCAGGTCGCAGACTCTCTGAAATTTAAAACTCCAAAAGGCAAGATTGTATACGGAGGTGGCGGTATTATTCCTGATGTTTTTGTAGGAAAAGATACTACAAGGGTCGGAGAAACGTTAAGTTATTTATCTAGGTCTGGTGTTATGGGTAGATATGTTTTTGAAGAATTAGATCAAAAAAGAGAGTTTTATAATACGATATCTAAGGAAGATTTTATTAAAAACTATGAGGTAAGTTCTGAATTAGCTGAGGGATTTATGTCTTACGTCAGAGGTCGTCGTATTGAAATTTATCTAACTAATTATGAGCAGGAACTAAAGAAATATATAAAAGCCACTATGGCTCAACAATTATTTAGCAACAACCTATTTGAACAAATTCTTAATCAGGACGATAAAATGATTAAAAAAGTCCTGGAGCTCTCCCGCAGAGAAAACGATGTTAATTAATAAATAACAAAATTGAAAGAATATTTAATAATACTTGTCATATGCGCTCCTGTGTTTCTCTTCATCATCGGAGTTGTTTTTAGGTTATTAGATAATAGTGCTTCAATTTTTATGGATAATGAAATCTTAGTAGATTCTTCTTATGTGTCAGAAGAACTTATTCTAGATTATATCGATAAAAGTGATGATGACAAGCTTCGGAGATCTTTAAGAAGAGCACTTTTTTTTAGAAAAATGCATAATCTTTTTATGGTCTTAATGGTCATTTCCATACCTCCGGTAATAATAGCAATGTTCTTGTTTTTCTAAGATATTATTTCGCCTTTCTTACCTTTTGTTGTATAGTTCTTGATAGTAACAATATTATCAATAGTACGACTACGCATAGCGGAGCGAGAACTCCAATAACGGCAGTTTTACTATCCCCTTGTAGCGGGTTGCTAAAGTCAATGAGTGTTCCGTTATAGATCATCAGTGCAATAGCGAGGGTCAATAGGACATAAATAAAGTATTTCATAGCAAATTCTTTTGTATCTCAAATATCTTAAAGAGCTTAGAATAAGCCCTGAATATTTGTTGTAAATAGTTTAACTGCAATAGCCAGCAAAATTACACCAAAAATCTTTCTAATAACATTAATTCCCTGTTTACCCAATACTCTTTCGATTTTCCCAGAGGATTTCAGGACAATGTAGACAAAAAAGATATTTATGATAATGGCTACAATTATATTGATCGTATGGTACTCTGCCCTTAATGACAGTAGAGATGTCATGGTTCCGGCTCCTGCTATCAATGGAAATGCCAGTGGAACAACTGCGGCTGTCTCAGGCGCATCATCTCTGTATAGCTGGATACCTAAAATCATTTCAAGTGCAATAAAGAAAAGTATAAATGAACCGGCAACAGCAAATGAATTGACATCAATGCCAATCAAATTCAATATCTCTTTACCTACAAAAAGAAAGACAATCATTAATATGGCGGCTACAATTGAAGCTTTTTCGCTTTGAATGTGCCCCACTTTCTTTCTGAGGTCGATTATAATAGGAATACTACCAATAATATCGATTACGGCAAAAAGGATCATACTAGCGGTTAATACTTCTTTAAGGTCAAAATTCATGGCTAAATTTTAAAAATTGGTGCAAATTTAGTGCTTAATGAACTGTAAATGTAGGATAAATAGGTAAATAAATTGTAAAATTACTCTGGTTAAAAATCTTCATTTGCTTTATCTTCGCAATATGTTTCAATTAGGAAAAACTATAATATCAGAGGAGATTATTCAGAAGGATTTTGTGTGTAATCTTTCTGCTTGTAAAGGAGCTTGTTGCATAGAAGGCGAGGCAGGTGCGCCTTTAGAAAAGAGTGAAACAGACATCCTTGAAGAAATCTATCCTAAAGTTAAACCCTTTCTAAGAAAAGAAGGTATAGAAGCTATAGAGGAGCAAGGTACATTCATAACAACAGAGCTTGGGGAATTAGAAACCCCGTTAATTGGTGATGCGGATTGTGCTTATGTTATTTTTGATCAAAAGGGCACTGCCCTTTGCGGGATCGAAGAGGCTTACAATAAAGGACATATAGACTTTAAAAAACCCATATCTTGTCATTTATACCCTGTAAGAATTCAGGAATACTCGGAATTTTCGGCAGTAAATTACCATCGATGGGAAATATGTGATGATGCCTGTACATTAGGTAAGGAGCTTCAGGTCCCGGTGTATAAGTTTGTTAAAGATGCCTTAATTAGGAAATTTGGTGAGCAGTGGTATGAGGACCTGGAAGAAGTTGCCAATAGTTTGAAAAAATAAAATTGATTTTTTATAGTTATATTGTTTACTTTTTGGATTTAGATCTAACTAACAAACAAAACTAAAACAATAACGTATTATGAAAAAAATCAAATTACTGCTTGGGGTTTTACTAGCCCTATTTTTGTCAGTTTCTTGTGATGACTCTGATGATCAGGATGTTTTAAACGTTCCGGAACTGGAAGAAGGTACGATAGTACTTAGCTTACAGTTAGAAAAACATTCGGTGAATACGCAGTTATTAGCATTAATAGAAGAAGAAAAAGCACTTAGAATCGAATTAGAACAGGATCCAGACAATGCCGATCTTCAACAACAGCTTGATGAAAACTTGGCTGATCAGGATGTGGCTCAAGTTCGATTAAACCTTGTTAATAGTGATATAGTTGCATTAAGGATTGGACCAGTTCCTCCACCCCCTCCATGTGCTGATTTGCCAACAGACTGTCCAGTAAGGATAGAGGCATTAGAAAGCTTATTGGTATCAGAAGTTGTGGAAAATTTTTCTGCAAGTATATTAGATAGAGATACAAATGAGTTAATCTATCAATTTGACTCTTTCGAGGTTAGTAATATAAGAGAAGACTTGGTTTCTTATCCGCTAGGTATAGATTTAGGGCAGTTACCGGATACAGCAATTATAAACGTTCAGCAACAAATCGGCGGAGAGGATCGTTCTTTCGATGCTTTGGTAGCTTTTAGATAAAAATTTTATAACAATAAAATTGTTAAATTAGCCTTTACTTCATAGTAAAGGCTTTTTTATGCGAATTATACATCTTCTTTTTATTACTTTTTTAACTTTTGCTAGTTTACTACGTGGTCAGGATTTGCAAAATGATTACAGACCAATTTCAGAAGAAGAAAGAATTTCCATTGAAGAAGAAATGGATTCTGTTTACGAGTATGCCCAACAGTTTTTTTATACCAATCTGGACAGTACACAATTCTATTCCAAAAAAGTTTATGATCTCGCTGGAAAAATTGGAGATTTCAGTAGCCAATTAGGTGTTTTAAATCAATTAATTATCTCAGATAATTATGCTTACAATCTCCATCAAGTTAATAAGGATATTGATAAAATGGACTCCCTTATTCAGAACAATAAGCGTATGGATACTGTTCTTAATGGTCAGGCTTTTTATAATTTTTTGTTATGGGCAAAAGGGAATTATTTTTATAAAACAAGGGATTTTTATCGGTCCCAAAAATACTTCAAGTCGCTAATTGCTGAGCTTGAAAAGAAAGGAGATTCTTTAAACGATTTTGATGCTTCGACAAGGTGGAGTTCTCTGGAATTCTTAGGAGAGATTTCGAGAAGACAAAATAAACTTTCAATATCTCAGGATTATTATAATCAAATAAAGACAGAACTGGAAAAGTATAAGTATCAAGGATGGAAGAATCACTCCATGGGATTAAATAGTAAGCTCTCAAAGTTATTAGTCCAGAATAAAGATTTTAGAACTGCTAATGATATTCAGATAGCATCGCTCAATCATTTTAAAGAAGAGGTAAAAAAGGATCCTAAATTCAAAAACTCTTTAAAATCAAGTTATCAAGTCACGATAGAAAATTATTTGCAACAAGATAGTTTGGAACAAGCTTTATTCTACATAAGGGAGAGCTATGATAACCTAGATGAAAAGGACCCGTTTAAAAAACAACTAGACCTTTTAGCGGGTGATGCGTGGCTGAAGAAACGAGATTTTGAAAAGGCTATAAAATACTATGGTCTAGGATTAGAAGGATATAAAAGTTACAGGGATAATCAAAAGCATCCGGATATTGCTGAGATATTATTAAGATTTAGTGATTTAGAGGTAAAAAGAGAAAATTTTAGAATTGCTTTAAGGTATTGTCAGCAAGCCTTAAATGAGTTATCTCCTCTTTATAAGAATGAAAAGATTTCGGATAATCCGTCTGTGACTGATGTGTCTTCCAATTTAGTTTTTATAAACGTATTGGCAGAAAAGATTTCTGTATTGGGGTTGCTTTATGAAAGCGAATTGGACAAAACGTATTTAGAAGCTGCTTTGAACACCGCTTTAGTATTTGTTGAATCATTTGATGCCTTAAAGCCAGAGTATGAGAGTAAGGTAGATAAGCAGTTTTTAATCACCGAAACGTATCCTGCGTTACAAGATGCTGTGGAGGTGTGTTATAAATTATTCAGTTTGACTAAAAATGATAAATTCATTGAAGATGCTTTTTATTTCGTAGAAAAAAGTAAAAGCATTTTACTTCTGGAAGCAACAAGGAGTGCCCAGGCAAACTCTTTTGGAGGTGTTCCTGATGAAGTCTTGAACAAGGAGCGGCAATATAGAGCCTCAATTTTGTATTTGGAAAAAAATGCTTTTACTCAAAACAGAGATAGTAAATTATCGGACCCCCTGTTTCGGCTGAAAACAGAGTATTATGACTTTGTTTCAAAACTAGAGCGTGATTATCCTAGATACTTTAACTTAAAATATAAAAGTGAGGTTGTCTCAGTTGAAAAGATCAGAGATTTTATAGGAGAGGAATTTACGGTATTAGATTATTTTGTTGATGATAAGGCGATTTATATTATTCAAATTCAAAAGGCTCAATTAAATTTTGACAGAATTACATTGTCTGACAATCTTCGAACCAATATTGAGAGGTTTTATAGCCAAATATCAAATTTGAAATTGGGTAATGATGACAAACTAAATGAACTTTCATTTCATATTTATAATAGCATTATAAAACCCTCATTGGAAAAAAGCAATACGGAAAAACTAATTATCATCTCAGATGATATTCTTAATTATTTGCCCTTTGATGCTTTGATAACTAAACAGGACGGATCAGAGTATCTTCTGGATAAATATGTGGTATCATATGCCAATTCAGCCACACTTCTACTTGAAGATAGAGGTAGCGATGTAAAGGTATCAGGAGAAGTTTTAGCCTTTGCTCCCCAATTTAAATCTGCAGGCACAACCGAAATAGTAAGTGATAGATCACAGTTTGCTCCATTGAAATTTAATCAGCAAGAAGTAAAAAACATTAGTTCTTATTTTAAAACAAAGTCTCTAATAGGTACTGAGGCTTCCATTACCAATTTTAATCAGTTCAGTTCAGATTATAAGGTATTGCATTTTGCAACCCATGCCTCTGCAAACGATGAATATCCTGATTATTCATTTCTTGCATTAGCATCAGATAAAAATCAGGATAGTGTTAGTTTTTTATATGTCAAAGATCTTTATGCTAAAGACCTTAATGCAGAATTGATTACTCTTAGTGCCTGTGAAACCGGGATAGGTAAATTCCAAAGAGGAGAAGGGATTCTCAGTCTAGCAAGAGGTTTTAACTATGCTGGCGCCAAATCTTTAGTAACAAGTTTGTGGAAGGTTAATGATGAAACTACCTCACAGATCATGAATTTTTTCTACAAAAATCTAGATAAAGGGCAATCAAAAAACGAGGCACTCAGAAATGCCAAATTAGAATACCTGAGAACTTCTGATGATAGTGTTTTAAAGCACCCCTATTATTGGGCAGGTTTTGTCATTTCTGGTGATATGTCACCTATGAATTCTTCGTCTAACTTGTGGATTTTTCTGATAGGCGGAGTGTTGTTTTTGTTAATTATTTTTATACTATACAAAAGATACCACAATCCTTCCTAATCGAGTTTCTGTAATAATCGGGTAGCCGCTGTAGTTTTAAATCCTCCTTCAGAAATAACTTCAGTTAATAATTCTCTTGCCTTTTCCTTGTTACCTTCTTTAAGATATGCTAAAGAAAGATACCACTTACTGCGTATAGCTAATGGAGTATCTTCGGTACTATGTTTTTCAAGTAACGGTATAGCCTGCTTTGTGTTGCTTAATGCCATAAAACAATTAGCCTGATATAATAAAAAATAGGATTTTGATGTGCCTTCATAAAGAGCTTTAAATTGTGTTAGCGCTTCACTATAGTTTCCGTTTTCATAGGTTATGAAAGCTTGTTTTTCGGCGTCAATATCTTCATCGCTCCGTACAGAAGGATTAACAACATTTTTATAGGGTTCGAAGTTTTCGGCATAAAGTTCGTCCAAAGAAGGGGAAAAAGGGTTCAGCAAAGAGGTTATACCTATGGCTACAACAATAACAATTGAAGCCGCTGCAATCCAGAATTTAGCCTTTTTAAACAATGGAATAACTTTGGTTTCACCTTGTTTTAACTTAGCTTCTGTTTCTTTGAGTAGATTTTTTAAATCTGTTTTGTCTTCAAGTTCAGTGACAATTTTCAGGTCAGATAACAGATCAATTTCTTTCTGTATATCGGGATCTTCGAGTTTTAGTTTTTCTAAAACTAATCTTTCGTCCTCGCTTATAGTTCCCTGGACATACTTATCAATTAAATGTTCTTTTTCCATTAGTTTAGGGGGGATTTAATTAATTCTTTAAGAGATTTTAAACACCTGGATTTTTGGCTTTTAACCACGTTTTTATTTTCATAGCCAAGTGATTCTGTAATCTCTTCAATGGTTAGTCCTCTATAATAGAATAAGGTTAACATCTCCTGACATCTTTTTCCTAAATTTTTAAAATGAATCCTTAGTTTTTTTTGTTCTTCAGAAATTTCATCTTCTTGTAAATTATCAATTTCTATGATTTCCTCATTTTTAACGGGAGGTAAATCGTCATAGGCTATAGTTTTATTTACTTTTTTTAGCTTTTCATAAATAGTGTATTTGCCGATACTTACTAAGTAGGTTTTAATAGAGCTTTTTAAAGTGTCCAGATTCCCTTTGATTGCGTGGTCTCTTAGTGTAATAAAGGAATCCTGATAAATATCTGCTAGACTATCTTCATCCAGACCAAATTTTCTAGCGTACTGCATAAAATAGTTTCTATAATCTTTATAGAGTTTGGTTAAGGCAAGGTTATTGCCTTTTTTAAGAGTTATGAGGTCTTGATTCATAAAATGATGTTTGCAATACCGTGATTCATGTCAATTTAAAGTTTAGAACCTTTATATCATATGATTTTCATGTATAAATGTAATGTTTTTTCCTTTTTTCAAAATTTTTAGAGGATAAAAGTGTAATTTAACATTACGGTTTTACCATATTTTCAGAACGTTAGAGAAGCACCTTTTTCTGGAGTTGAAAAGTAATCTTAATCCGTGGTTTTAAAGGGGGTAGGAGTAATGTTTTAACAATTATTAGGGAAATCTAAAATTTAAATAACTATCTGTTTTTCTGATATTTAGCAAATGATTTTTTTGACTTGCAATTTATAGTTGCTAACGCTCATGTTGAAAACTTTGTTGAAAACGTTTAGTAAGTTTATTCCATATTTTGGACTCGTTTTTTGATCTTTGTTAGACGCTAAAAAAAGAAAAAACCGCTAAAAAAAGTAGGATGAGTTTCGTAGAACCAATTTTGCAAGAAAATAAAGATCGATTTGTAATTTTTCCAATTAAACATCACGACATCTGGGAGTGGTATAAAAAGTCTGAAGCTAGTTTTTGGACAGCTGAGGAGATTGATTTACATCAGGATATAACAGATTGGACTGCAAAATTAAGCGATGACGAAAGATATTTTATAAAACACATATTGGCATTTTTTGCAGCTTCAGATGGAATTGTAAATGAAAATCTAGCTGAAAATTTTGTAAACGAAGTTCAGTATAGTGAAGCAAAATTCTTTTATGGATTTCAGATCATGATGGAGAATATCCATTCAGAGACGTATTCACTTTTAATTGATACGTATGTGAAGGACGAAAAGGAAAAGGACGTACTTTTTAAAGCAATTGAAAATTTTCCTGCGATAAAGAAAAAGGCAGATTGGGCATTAAAGTGGATTGAATCTGATTCCTTTGCAGAGCGATTAATTGCATTTGCAGCTGTTGAGGGAATTTTCTTTTCAGGGGCTTTCTGTTCCATTTTTTGGTTGAAGAAAAGAGGTCTTATGCCAGGTTTAACCTTTTCTAACGAGCTAATCTCCAGAGATGAAGGAGTACATTGTGATTTTGCGGTTCACTTGCATAACAAGCATTTAGTAAATAAAGTACCAAAAGAGAGAATCAGAGAGATTATCGTTGATGCTCTTAATATCGAAAGAGAATTTATCACGGAGTCACTTCCTGTTAGCTTAATAGGAATGAATGCCACTTTAATGACACAATATTTGGAGTTTGTTACGGACAGACTTTTAGTAGAATTAGAGTGCGATAAAGAATACGGAACGGCTAATCCATTTGATTTTATGGATATGATTTCGTTACAAGGTAAAACAAACTTCTTTGAAAAAAGAGTTTCAGAATACCAAAAAGCAGGTGTCTTGAATAAAGATACTGATGACAACAAAATTAGTTTTGATGCAGATTTTTAAATTCACATAATTAGAATTTAATTTTTTTTTGCAGCCAAACATACATCAGGAATTAGCTTAAATTAAAAATATTTTGGTTTAAGCCTTCCGAACCACGGTTCATCGAACCAAATTAGACAAAAACAAAGTCCCTTTTGATTACACTTCTTTAGTATCTGTTTAAAGAAGAACATTTGTAGTATCTTTTTTAAAGAGAGATTATTGGGTGTCGCGGACTTGGGGGAACATTTAACACAATTAATCTAGGCTTCTGGGAAAGAAGCAAAAAAACAAAAGGCGTATGTATGTAATTAAAAGAGACGGGCGTAAGGAACCCATTATGTTTGACAAAATTACCGCAAGGGTAAGAAAACTATGTTATGGATTAAATCCATTGGTTGATCCTGTAAAAGTGGCTATGAGAGTCATAGAAGGACTTTATGATGGAGTAACCACTAGTGAATTGGATAATCTGGCTGCAGAGATAGCTGCAACTATGACTATAACACACCCTGATTATGCTAAGCTTGCGGCACGTATATCTGTCTCTAATTTACATAAAAACACTAAGAAGACATTTTCAGAAGTTATAGTAGATTTGTACGAGTATGTAAATCCAAGAACCAATAAAAAGGCGCCTTTGATTTCTGATGAGGTGTATGATGTGGTTATGGAAAACAGGGATAAACTGGATTCTACTATAATATATAACCGTGATTTTGGCTACGATTATTTTGGGTTCAAAACATTAGAAAGATCTTATTTACTTAAGATCAATGGAAAAATTGCTGAACGTCCACAGCATATGCTTATGAGAGTTTCTTTAGGTATTCATCTTAATGATCTGGATGCTGCTATTGAAACTTATGAGTTAATGTCGAAGAAGTTCTTTACTCACGCTACGCCAACTTTATTTAACTCAGGTACGCCTAAACCTCAAATGTCATCGTGTTTCCTGTTAACGATGAAAGATGATAGTATTGATGGAATATACGATACGTTAAAGCAAACTGCTAAAATTTCGCAATCTGCCGGAGGTATAGGGTTATCTATACATAATATCAGAGCCACCGGTTCTTATATTGCAGGTACTAATGGTACATCAAATGGTATAGTGCCTATGCTCCGAGTTTTTAATGATACGGCAAGATACGTGGATCAAGGAGGAGGTAAGAGAAAAGGGTCTTTTGCTATTTATGTAGAACCCTGGCATGCGGATATATTTGATTTCCTTGACCTTAAAAAGAATCATGGTAAAGAGGAAATGAGAGCCAGAGATTTATTCTATGCTATGTGGATTTCTGATTTGTTCATGAAACGTGTACAGGATGACGCAGAATGGACGTTGATGTGTCCTAA
>NZVW01000055.1 GCA_002697475.1 Aquimarina sp.
TGTTCATAATCTTTAATTTCTCCATGAGCACTCTCAAACCTCTGCACATTATCACTAAGTGCTTTTAATAGTCGCTTTGCGTGCTGTGGAGTTAATATTATTCTACTTTTCACCTTACTCTTTGGTCTTCCAGGCATTATATTCACAAAATCTACTACAAACTCTGATACTGAATGATTTATAATAGCCAGATTGCTATATATACCATCTGCAATGGATTCATCCAGCTCAATATTTATTTGATTTTGTTTTTGATTTTTATTATCAGACATAACTAAAGTGTTCTTGATTAAAATAAAAAAGCCTGCCTTAACAGGCAGGCTTCATATTAGTTATAATTTACTTCTTGTCTTTTTTCCATTCGATCCTCGAATTCTTCTTTAGAACCTACTATAATACTCTCGTATTCTCTAAGTCCGGTTCCAGCAGGAATTCTGTGTCCTACGATAACATTCTCTTTAAGACCTTCTAAGTAATCAACTTTACCATTAACTGCTGCCTCATTAAGAACTTTTGTAGTTTCCTGGAATGATGCTGCAGAAATAAATGATTTAGTCTGTAGCGATGCTCTTGTGATACCCTGAAGGATTGGTGTAGCCGTAGCAGGAACAACTTCTCTTGCTGTTACAAGATTTTTATCCTCTCTTCTTAGGATTGAATTTTCATCTCGTAATTCTCTAGGAGAAATTATTTGACCTGGTTTAAGCTTATCACTATCACCTGCATCCTCAACTACCTTCATTCCGAAGATTTCATCATTTTCTTCAATAAAATCTGAAGAGTGAACTAATTGATTCTCTAGGAATATAGTATCTCCAGGATCCTGAATCTGAACCTTTCTCATCATTTGACGAACCACCACTTCAAAGTGTTTATCGTTAATCTTCACACCTTGTAAACGATATACTTCCTGTACTTCATTTACCAAGTATTGCTGAACAGCAGAAGGCCCTTTAATTTTTAAGATATCCTCTGGAGTAACAGAACCATCAGATAATGGCATACCTGCTCTAACATAATCATTTTCTTGAACCAGAATCTGATTAGATAGTTTTACAAGATACTTCTTAATCTCTCCGATCTTAGACTCTACAATGATCTCTCTGTTACCACGTTTAATCTTTCCGAAAGACACAACACCGTCGATCTCACTAACCACAGCCGGATTAGATGGGTTACGTGCTTCAAAAAGCTCAGTAACTCTAGGAAGACCTCCAGTAATATCCCCTGCCTTTGCAGACTTACGAGGAATCTTAACTAAAATCTTACCTACTTTGATCTTGTCATTATCATCAACCATTAAGTGAGCTCCTACAGGAAGGTTATAAGACCTAAGAACCTCGTCTCCTGACATAATATGTAATGTAGGAATCTTTCTCTTATCTCTAGATTCAGAAATTACCTTTTCCTGGAATCCTGTTTGCTCATCAATCTCTACCTGATAGGTAACACCTTGTTCAATATTTTCATACTTCACCTTACCGGCAAATTCAGAAATAATTACACCATTATACGGATCCCACTGACAAATAGTTTGATCTCTCTCTACTTTATCTCCGTCTTTTATGAATAATTGAGAACCATAAGGTATCAAGTTCGTACTAAGAACAATTCCACTCTTAATATCCGTGATTTTCACTTCTGAGGTACGAGAAATAACAACATCTATCTCATTTCCTTCTGAATCTTGACTCTTAACTGTTTTAAGATCTTCTATCTCTGCTTTACCAGCAAATTTAGTTTTCAACTGATTTTCTTCAGAAATGTTACCTGCAATACCTCCTACGTGGAAAGTTCTAAGCGTAAGCTGTGTACCAGGTTCTCCAATAGATTGTGCGGCAACAACACCTACGGCTTCACCTTTTTGAACTGTTTTACCAGTTGCCAGGTTACGTCCATAACACTTAACACAGATTCCTTTCTTAGATTCACAAGCCAATGCAGATCTAACCTCTACGGCTTCTACAGGTGAATTTTCAATTATAGCAGCTATATCATCGTCGATTTCTACTCCAGCTTCAACAAGTACTTCTTGTGTTAGCGGATCAATCACATCAACTAATGCAGTTCTACCTACAATTCTGTCACTTAACGACTCTATTATTTCTTCATTTTTCTTAAGTGCAGTAACTTCAACACCTCTTAATGTACCACAATCCAATTCAGTAACAATAACATCTTGTGCTACATCAACTAAACGACGAGTTAAGTATCCCGCATCAGCTGTTTTAAGAGCCGTATCCGCAAGACCTTTACGCGCACCGTGAGTAGAGATAAAGTATTCTAAGATTGAAAGTCCTTCTTTAAAGTTAGAAAGAATTGGGTTTTCAATAATTTCTCCTCCGGCAGAATTCGATTTCTTAGGTTTAGCCATCAGTCCACGCATACCTGTTAACTGACGAATCTGCTCCTTAGATCCCCTTGCACCTGAGTCAAGCATCATATACACAGAATTGAAACCTTGCTGATCCTCTCTAATTCTCTTCATAGAAAGTTCTGTCAACGCTGCGTTAGTAGATGTCCAGATGTCAATAACCTGGTTATAACGCTCATTGTTCGTTATAAGTCCCATGTTATAGTGAGCTACGATTCCATCAACTTTCTCATTAGCTTCAGCAATCATGCTTAACTTCTCCTCAGGAATAATGATATCTCCTAAACTAAATGATAGTCCACCCTGGAATGCTGAGTTATATCCCAATGTTTTGATTTCATCTAAGAATTCAGCAGTTTCAGGAACACTTGTCACCTTAAGGATTCTACCGATAATATCTCTTAATGACTTTTTAGTCAATACATCGTTTACATAACCAGCCTTTTCAGGAACTTTTTCATTGAAGAGCACTCTACCTGTAGTAGTCTCAATAATCTGAGTTACTAACTCTCCTGCTTCATTGAAGTCCTTAGTTCTAACTTTAATGATAGCATTAATATCTAATCTCTTTTCGTTATATGCTATAACAACTTCTTCAGGAGAATAGAAAGTTAATCCTTCACCTTTAACCGGTACCTCTGGAGTCGATTTTCTAGGCTTTGTTAAATAATAAAGACCTAATACCATATCCTGAGATGGTACCGTTATAGGAGAACCATTCGCTGGGTTAAGAATGTTATGAGAAGCTAACATTAATAACTGTGCTTCTAATATAGCTTCAGGACCTAATGGTAAATGTACCGCCATCTGATCCCCATCAAAATCCGCATTAAATGCAGTACATACTAATGGGTGTAATTGAATCGCTTTACCTTCTATAAGTTTTGGCTGGAATGCCTGAATACCTAATCTGTGAAGCGTAGGAGCACGGTTAAGTAATACTGGATGTCCTTTAAGAACATTTTCCAGAATATCCCATACTACAGGCTCTTTTCTATCTATAATCTTTTTAGCTGACTTTACAGTTTTAACAATACCTCTTTCGATTAGTTTTCTAATCACGAAAGGTTTATAAAGTTCTGCCGCCATATTTTTAGGTAAACCACACTCATAAAGCTTTAATTCTGGTCCTACAACAATTACAGAACGAGCAGAATAGTCAACACGCTTACCTAATAAGTTTTGACGAAAACGTCCTTGCTTACCTTTTAATGAATCAGAAAGAGACTTTAATGGTCTGTTAGAATCTGTCTTAACAGCAGAAGCTTTTCTAGTGTTATCGAATAGCGAATCTACAGATTCCTGAAGCATACGCTTTTCATTACGTAAGATTACCTCAGGAGCTTTAATCTCCATTAATCTCTTAAGACGATTATTTCTAATAATAACACGTCTATATAAATCGTTAAGATCTGAGGTAGCGAAACGACCTCCATCTAGTGGTACTAATGGACGTAATTCTGGTGGAATTACAGGTACCACTTTAAGAATCATCCACTCAGGACGATTTTCTCTATTTTTATTAGCATCTCTGAACGCTTCAACAACCTGAAGTCTCTTTAATGCTTCTGTTTTACGTTGTTTTGACGTTTCATTATTTGCCTTGTGTCTTAATTCATAAGAAAGTGCATCAAGATCAATTCTTTTAAGAATTTCTATCAAACACTCAGCTCCCATCTTAGCGATAAACTTATTTGGATCATTATCATCCAAATACAAATTCTCCTGAGGAAGACTATCTAATATATTAAGGTATTCCTCTTCTGTAAGGAAGTCCATAGCCTGAACAGGCTCTCCATCCTCGTTTTTAGCGATACCAGGCTGAATAACTACATATCTTTCATAATATATAATCATATCCAGCTTCTTAGAAGGAAGACCTAATAAATAACCTATTTTGTTTGGTAATGAACGGAAATACCAAATATGAGCTACAGGTACCACAAGATTAATGTGCCCTACACGATCTCTACGAACCTTTTTCTCTGTAACTTCTACACCACATCTGTCACAAACAATACCCTTGTAACGGATTCTTTTATATTTACCACAAGCACATTCATAGTCTTTTACAGGACCAAAAATACGCTCGCAAAACAAACCATCACGTTCTGGTTTGTGTGTACGATAATTTATAGTTTCAGGTTTCAAAACCTCTCCATTAGACTGCGCTAAAACAGACTCCGGAGAAGCTAGCCCTATCGAGATTTTGTTAAATCTCTTTACTGCATTCTTATCATTATTTCTTGCCATAATATATGGTTGCTAAAGAATTATTGTAATTTAAAATTGAATAATAAACGATTGTCGTACCCCTTGCCATTGCTCAGGGTACGATTCAACCTGTATTATTCTTCTAATCTGATATCCAGACCCAGACCTTTTAATTCATGCATTAATACATTAAATGATTCTGGTAATCCAGGTTCTGGCATAGGCTCTCCTTTAACGATACTTTCGTAAGTCTTAGCTCTACCAATAACATCATCAGATTTTACCGTCAATATTTCACGTAGGGTACTTGAAGCTCCATAAGCCTCAAGAGCCCAAACCTCCATCTCTCCAAAACGCTGACCTCCGAATTGAGCTTTACCTCCTAGTGGCTGCTGCGTAATTAATGAGTATGGTCCAATAGAACGTGCGTGCATCTTGTCATCAACCATATGCCCTAACTTAAGCATATAAATTACACCTACTGTAGCTGGTTGATCAAAGCGATCCCCTGTTCCACCATCATATAAATATGTATGACCAAATCTAGGGATTCCCGCCTCGTCTGTTAATTCATTAATCTGATCTAATGAAGCTCCGTCAAAAATTGGAGTAGCAAACTTTCTATTCAGTTTCTGACCTGCCCAACCTAGTACAGTTTCATAAATCTGACCAATATTCATACGAGAAGGTACCCCAAGCGGATTAAGAACGATATCTACAGGAGTTCCGTCTTCTAAGAAAGGCATATCTTCCTCTCTTACAATACGCGCAACAATACCTTTGTTACCGTGACGTCCTGCCATCTTATCACCTACTTTAAGCTTACGTTTTTTAGCAATATAAACTTTAGCAAGTTTTATGATTCCTGAAGGTAATTCATCACCCACAGATATTGTAAATTTCTCTCTTCTTAAGTTACCCTGAAGATCATTTTCTTTAATCTTATAGTTGTGAATTAAATCAGCAACCATGCCATTAACATCATCATCAGTAGTCCAAGTACCTTTTGTTAAATGAATATAGTCATCAACTGCGTTAAGCATTTTCTGAGTATACTTTTTACCTTTAGGAAGTACTTCCTCTCCAAGATCGTTCATCACACCCTGAGAAGTTTTTCCTCCTACAATAGCAAATAGTTTATCAACTAATTGAGATTTCAATAAGGCAAACTTAGCTTCGTAAGATCTTTCAAGGATATTAATATCTTCTTTGTCCTGAGATCTCTTACGCTTATCTTTTATAGCTCTCGAGAATAACTTCTTATCGATGACAACACCGTGTAATGATGGAGAAGCTTTTAAAGAAGCATCTTTAACATCTCCTGCCTTATCACCAAAAATTGCTCTAAGAAGCTTTTCTTCTGGAGTTGGATCACTTTCACCCTTTGGTGTAATTTTTCCGATGAGGATATCACCTGGTTTGATTTCTGCTCCAACTCGGATCATACCGTTTTCATCAAGATCCTTCGTAGCTTCTTCAGATACGTTAGGGATATCATTAGTTAACTCTTCATTACCTAACTTAGTGTCTCTAACTTCTAAAGAATACTCATCTATATGAATCGAAGTGAAGATATCATCTCTTACTACTTTTTCTGAAATTACGATTGCATCCTCAAAGTTATATCCTTTCCAAGGCATGAAGGCAACTTTCATATTTCTACCAAGAGCCAATTCACCTTTCTCAGTTGCATATCCCTGACATAAAACCTGTCCTTTTTCAACTTTGTCCCCAACTCTTACAATTGGTTTTAGGTTAATACTTGTACCCTGGTTTGTTTTACGGAATTTAATAAGCTCGTAGGTTTTAGAATCACCATCAAAGCTCACCATTCTCTCTTCATCAGTTCTATCGTACTTGATAATAATTTTCTGAGCATCAACATATTCTACAACTCCTGCACCTTCGGCATTAATTAATACTCTGGAGTCAGAAGCTACCTGACGCTCTAATCCTGTACCTACGATAGGTGCATCCACTCTTAATAATGGTACTGCCTGACGCATCATGTTAGATCCCATCAGTGCACGGTTAGCATCATCATGTTCCAAGAATGGAATTAACGAAGCTGAAATAGAAGCAATCTGATTAGGAGCAACATCTGCATAATTTACTGTTGTAGGATCTACAACAGGGAAGTCACCTTCCATTCTTGCAATAACCTTATCCGTTTCAATCGTACCGTCGTCATTTAAAGGAATATTAGCTTGAGCGATTAATTTTTCTTCTTCTTCTTCAGCACTTAAATAAGTAAACTCACCTAAATCAACTTTACCATTCTCTACCTTTCTATAAGGAGTCTCTAGGAATCCCATTGAGTTTACCTTAGCAAACACAGAAAGAGAAGAAATCAGACCAATATTAGGACCTTCAGGAGTTTCAATAGGACATAAACGACCATAATGTGTATAGTGAACGTCACGTACCTCGAAACCAGCTCTCTCTCTGGAAAGACCTCCTGGACCTAAAGCTGATAATCTTCTTTTATGAGTAATCTCTGCCAATGGATTCGTTTGATCCATAAACTGAGATAACTGGTTTGTACCAAAGAATGAGTTTATTACAGAGGATAATGTCTTAGCATTGATAAGATCAATCGGTGTAAATACCTCATTGTCTCTTACGTTCATTCTTTCTCTAATGGTACGGGCCATACGAGCCAGACCAACACCAAACTGCTGCGATAATTGCTCTCCTACAGTTCTAACTCGACGATTAGAAAGGTGATCAATATCATCAATCTCTGCCTTAGAATTTATTAGCTCAATTAAATACTTGATAATAGTAATGATATCCTCTTTAGTAAGCACTTGCTTATCCATATCGATATCAAGACCTAATTTTTTGTTCATTCTATAACGACCAACTTCACCTAAGTTATAACGTTGATCAGAAAAGAACAATTTGTCAATAATACCTCTTGCAGTTTCCTCATCAGGTGGTTCTGCATTACGTAACTGACGATATATATGCTCTACAGCCTCTTTTTCAGAGTTTGTAGGGTCCTTTTGAAGGGTGTTATGAATAATTGCATAATCCCCTTTCTGATTATCTTCTTTATGTAATAAGATAGTTTTAGCACCAGAGTCTACGATCTCATCTAAATGATCTTTATCTAAAATCGTATCACGATCCAAAACAATCTCATTTCTTTCAATAGACACTACCTCTCCAGTATCCTCATCCACGAAATCTTCGTGCCAAGTATTAAGAACACGTGCAGCAAGCTTACGCCCTAAAACTTTCTTTAATCCAGATTTAGAAACTTTTACCTCTTCTGCAAGATCAAAAATTTCTAAAATATCCTTATCTCTTTCAAAACCGATCGCACGGAAAAGTGTTGTAACCGGTAATTTTTTCTTTCTATCAATATAAGCGTACATCACGCTATTGATATCTGTTGCGAATTCAATCCAGGAACCTTTGAAAGGAATTACCCTAGCTGAATATAATTTAGTTCCATTTGCGTGGAACGATTGTCCAAAGAATACTCCAGGTGAACGGTGTAACTGAGATACAACTACTCTTTCAGCTCCATTAATACAAAATGTACCACTAGGAGTCATGTATGGTATAGTACCTAGATAAACATCCTGAACTATAGTTTCGAAATCTTCATGCTCAGGATCTGTACAGAATAACTTTAATCTTGCCTTTAAAGGAACACTATAAGTTAATCCTCTTTCTATACACTCCTGAAGATCATATCTTGGAGGATCTACGAAATAATCAAGAAATTCAAGTACAAATTGATTACGTGTATCTGTAATCGGGAAGTTTTCCATGAAGGTGTTATAAAGACCTTCTTTTCCTCTTTCTTCAGATTTAGTTTCTAGTTGAAAGAAATCCTGAAAGGACTTGATTTGTATATCAAGGAAGTCCGGGTACTCAGGTCTGTTCTTTACAGAAGAGAAATTCAATCTTTCAGTTTGCGTTGCTAACATCAATGGACGGAATTAAATTAAAATACTTTAAATAGGTGCGTAACAAGTGGTAACACTTATATACGCAAAATGGTTTAGACCTGATCACGCTTTTTATAGGTGACCGGTCTAAACCTATGCTTTAATATTTGCTAAGCTTACTTAAGCTCAACCTCAGCTCCAGCCTCTTCTAATTGAGCTTTAAGAGCCTCAGCCTCATCCTTAGCTATTCCTTCTTTGATAGCGCTAGGAGCACCATCTACTAATTCTTTAGCTTCTTTAAGACCAAGACCAGTTAATTCTTTAACTAGTTTTACTACAGCTAACTTAGAAGCACCAGCTGCTTTAAGAATTACGTCAAACTCTGATTTTTCTTCAGCAGCTTCACCACCACCAGCTCCAGCACCAGCAGCTACAGCTACAGCAGCAGCAGCAGGCTCGATACCGTATTCTTCTTTTAATATATCAGCTAATTCATTAACTTCTTTTACTGTTAAGTTAACTAATTGTTCTGCGAAATCTTTTAAATCTGCCATTTTCTATCGTTTTAATAATTTTTTTAATAATATAATTTGTTAAAAAGTGCGTACGTTTTTACGTAATTATCCTTCCTTTTCGGATAATGTTTTAAGGATACCTGCAAGTTTTCCTCCACCTGATTTAAGTGCAGAAACAACATTTTTAGCAGGCGATTGAAGTAATCCAATGATATCTCCAATAACTTCTTCCTTAGATTTGATACTTACAAGAGCATCAAGGTTTTCGTCACCTACAAATATTGCCTCTTCTATAAATGCACCTTTAAGTAAAGGTCTGTCAGATTTTTTACGGAACTCCTTTATTACTTTAGCTGGCGCATTACCAGTCTCAGAAAGCATAATAGAAGTGTTACCTTTTAATACATTTGGTAACTGACCGAAATCCTTATCTGAATTCTCCATAGCCTTTGCCAGGAGCGTATTCTTAACTACTTTTAAAGAAACATTAGCTTTAAAACAAGCTCTTCTTAAGTTAGAAGTTGTTCCTGCGTCTAAACCTGAAATATCTGCTAAATAGATAATTGGGCTGTCCGCTAACTGAGCAGTTAAGTCTTCAATTACTTGTGATTTTTCTTCTCTAGTCATAATCGTTTATCTTAATTACCCAGCAAAGTTTTTAGAATCAACCTGAACACCAGGACTCATTGTAGAAGATATAAATATTGATTTAATATATACACCTTTTGCAGCCTGAGGTTTTAACTTTACTAATGTTGTTATTAGTTCTTTAGCATTACCTGCTAATTTTTCAGCCTCAAATGAAGATTTTCCAATTGATGCATGAACGATTCCTGTCTTGTCAACTTTGAAGTCAATCTTACCTGACTTAACGTCTGAAACTGCCTTTGCTACATCCATCGTAACAGTACCAGTTTTAGGGTTAGGCATTAAACCTCTAGGTCCAAGGATTCTTCCTAATGGTCCTAATTTACCCATAACGCTAGGCATAGTGATGATTACATCAACATCAGTCCAACCACCTTTAATTTTATCAAGGTAATCGTCTAATCCTACAAAGTCCGCTCCAGCTTCTTTAGCTTCGGCTTCCTTATCAGGAGTAACTAATGCTAACACCTTAACATCTTTACCAGTTCCGTGTGGTAATGTCACCACACCTCTAACCATTTGGTTAGCTTTACGTGGGTCAACATTTAAACGTACTGCAAGATCTACTGATGCATCAAAGTTTACGTTTGTTATTTCTTTTACTAAAGCAGAAGCTTCAGCTAATGTATACGCTTTGTTCTTTTCAACTTTAGCGCGAGCTTCTTTTTGCTTTTTTGTTACTTTTGCCATTTTGTAAATCTTTTTGGATTAAAAAGGAGCTTGTCCTTTTACATTTACACCCATTGAACGAGCAGTACCAGCAATCATTTTCATAGCTGACTCTAAAGTAAATGCATTAAGATCCTGCATTTTATCTTCAGCAATTGCCTTTACCTGATCCCAAGTAATACTTGCTACTTTTTTACGATTAGGCTCACCAGAACCCTTCTTCTGCTTAGCTGCTTCCAGAATTTGAACAGCTGCCGGAGGAGTTTTTATAACAAAGTCAAAAGACTTGTCAGTATAAACGTTAATAACAACTGGCAATACTTTACCAGCTTTATCCTGCGTTCTACCATTGAATTGCTTACAGAATTCCATGATATTAACACCAGCAGCACCTAGAGCAGGTCCAACAGGTGGTGATGGGTTAGCAGCACCTCCTCGAACTTGAAGTTTTACAACTTTACTTAACTCTTTAGCCATTTTTCTAATTTTTAATTAGAATTGCTCATTTTTTGGAAGCTTAGAACAATCCTAGAATATATATGTGTAACAATTATATTTTTTCTACCTGCATATAGCTCAACTCTAATGGAGTTTTTCTTCCGAAAATCTTAACCATCACTTCAAGCTTACGCTTTTCTTCATTCACCTTTTCTACAGTACCATTAAATCCATTAAAAGGACCATCAATAACTTTCACTGTCTCACCCACTGTATAAGGTATAGCAACATTATCTGTTTTAACAGCAAGTTCATCCACCTTACCAAGCATTCTATTAATTTCAGATTTTCTTAAAGGCACCGGATCACCTCCTTTAACCTCACCAAGAAAACCAATAACGCCATTAATAGATTTTATAATATGTGGAATCTCACCGGACAGATTAGCCTCTATCATAACATAACCAGGAAAATAAACTCTTTCCTTGTTAATTTTTTTACCGTTTCTTATTTGTATAACTTTTTCAGTAGGTACTAGTATTTGAGAAACATAATCTTCCATGCCCATGTGAGCTATTTCTCTTTCAATATAGTCTTTGACTTTATTTTCCTGACCGCTTACCGCTCTAACTACGTACCACTTCTTAGTATTATCAACCTCCGCCATTTTTCCTTTCTTATCTCTGATTATGATTTAACTAACTTAAAATAGTACTCTATTAGATTACTAAATGTAGTATCTATACCCCAGATCGCTAATGAAAAGATCACTGAAAAAACAATTACAACCACTGTTAGACGCTGAGCTTCTGCCCAAGGTGTCCATGTTACATGGTTTTTCAACTCATTATAAGATTCTGATATGTAATTAATTAATCCAGCCATTTGCTTATTTTTTATAAATCAACTACTCAAAGAATAGTTACTAATTTTTCAGTACTAAACACTTTCACTTAAGCACGGGTTGAGAGGCTCGAACTCCCGACACCTGGTTTTGGAGACCAGTGCTCTACCAACTGAGCTAAA
>NZVW01000056.1 GCA_002697475.1 Aquimarina sp.
AAATTGCATTTTCGAAAGCTTGCTTAGTCATGACTTTTGATGGTGTCAAATCTTCATGAACCATTTCTACAATTCTTTTTCCTGTTTTATCTATAAACCCAAAGCTTTTATCTCCTTTATCTTCAATAGTTATCTTTTTATCACCGTCAGTATCTTCATCGGCTATAAGTTCTTGTAAAACCTGATCATAAGAAACTGCATTTTTTTTGCCTTCAGAACATCCAACAATCAAAACTGCCTGAAGAAAAATACAGATAAAGAAACCAGCATATAACTTTTTAACGATCTTCATTTTTAGTCTTTTTAAATTTTACCAAAAAGCACCTACCAAAATGGCGGTTATCACAAGAAGAATCAAAGAAAGAATTCTGTAATTCTTATACCAAGGTAAAGCCTTTAGTTCTTCTGTTTCATCTTTGAACATTTTACTTTTATAGGTATACTCTTCTATCTGGACGGCAGATTGTGGAGCTGTCATCAAACTTACCGTGACATGAACAACAACACAAACCACAAACAACCAACTAGCCTTGGCTAAGAAATGAAGTTCATTTATTTCAGGAATCCATTCAAACACCTGAGATAAAATCATAAACACTGCCAGTGAAAAACCGGTTAACAAACTGACTATTGAACCTGTACCATTTGCTCTCCTCCAAAATAGTCCGAGAATAAATGTCGAAACAGCTGGCGGACAAGTATACGCAATTACAAGCTGCAAATATGTCCAAAGAGAGTCACTCACCTTCTCTATAAAAGGTACCCATGCAATCGCTAATACCACAAGAATTACAGTGGTTATTTGCCCTACTCTGACCAATTGTTTACTGGTCAAGTCTGGCCTCATTTGTCTTACAAAGTCCATTGTTACTAATGTAGAGGCTGAATTAAAAGTAGCCGAAACAGATGACATCATTGCGGCCATCAATCCTGCTACAACTAAGCCCAGTACTCCCACAGGTAGTAATTGAAATAATAAAACAGGATATGTAAGATTAGGGCAATTAGATAAGTCCCTACAAACCTCTCCGTTAGTGAGCGTATAATTTAAGGTTGAAATATCGAGATTACTGAATAGAAGCAGAGCCAAAACTCCCGGCACTACCATTATAAATATTACAGGTAATTTGAGTAAGCCTGCAAATAGCGCTCCCCATCTACCATGATTTAAATTTTTGGCTCCTAAAACCCGTTGCACCATAAATTGATTATTAGCCCAGAAATAAAACCCTAAAAGTGGTACACCACTAAGTAGCCCCCACCAGGGCATAAACTCATCATTATCCGGACGCACCAAACTGAAAACTTCATCTGAGTTTTGCGGAATAAATTTACCCTCAGCCGCTCTATTCCCGAAATCTACTTCTCCTGCGGACAGCATAGCATCCAATTTACTCATCATAGTACTCCATCCACCGCCCAGTTGATCAAAGGCAAAATAAGTAAGTAAGCAGGACCCTAAAATAAGCAGTATTGCTTGAATTACCTCTGTTTGAATTACTGAGTTTAATCCCCCTGGAATTGTATAAGCCGCTGCTGCCACTGCCAGTATGATTAAAATCAATGTAGAATCTAACGAAGGAAAAAGTAGTGTCAATACAATTTTACCCACATATAAACCTGCAGCTGTATCTACTAAAATATTACCTATAACAGTAATAAAAGAGAAGTAGTACCTGGAGCGGTTATCATACCTTCTTTGCAGAAACTCAGGCATTGTATACACCCCAGATTTCAAATAAAAAGGCAGAAAAAAGATAGAAAAGAATATCAATACAACTACCGCATACCATTCATAATTGTACACATTGATATTTGTTTGGTAAGCGTCTGAGGCTAAGCCTACAAGAGTAGAACTAGAAATATTTGCAGAAAAAAGGGCTATCCCTACAATTGGCCAGGTCATTGTGCGACCTCCTAAAAAATAGTCCTCAGAACTGCTACGCTTTGATTTTGAAATACCGTATACTATAATCCCAACTAGATATAAGACGATAACGGAAATATCAATGTAAGATAAATCATTCATAGGAGAGAGTTTTACATGATTTAATGTGAAATTGATAACAACTGAAACTAGATTAATCTTAAAAGATTATGAAAAATCCAGTTGAATATACAAGATTATCCTAAAACAATTACAATTAAAATCCTGAAAATAATACAATAACATAATACAACCGTTTGTATTTTGATTGCTACTATAGAATTATTATCAGTTATTCTAAAAACTTAATGTTTCTGATTAAGCCGCTGTATTTTGTTCTCTTCACCGCAGATTTTTTGAAAAGGTCTGAAAAAACTTCCTGAGTAAGCTCTTTCCATTCTCTTTTATTCATCTCCAGAAGCTCTGGTTTTGGATTAAACAAAGGCTCATTATGAGGTTTTGAAAAACGATTCCATGGACACACATCCTGACAAACATCACAACCAAACATCCAATTATCAAACTGACCTTTATAATCATTTGGTAGTTCTTCTTTAAGTTCTATGGTAAAATAGGATATGCATTTACTTCCATCAACTTTATAAGGTTCTACTATAGCATTTGTAGGGCAAGCATCTATGCATGCGGTACAGGCACCACAATGATCTGTAACGGGAGTATCATATTCTAATTCCAGATCAATGATAAGCTCTGCAATAAAATAAAATGAACCTACCTTCTTAGTAAGCAGGTTACTGTTTTTTCCGATCCAACCTAAACCACTTTTTGCCGCCCAGGCTTTATCTAAAACCGGTGCAGAATCTACAAAAGCTCTTCCATTAATATCACCTATCTCTTCGTTAATATAATTTAACAATGATTTCAATTTATCCTTAATCACAAAATGATAATCCGTTCCATAGGCATACTTTGAGATTTTAGGAGCTTCAGGATCTTTCTGAGTATCTGATGGAAAATAATTTAGTAATAACGAAACAACACTCTTACTTCCTTCGACAAGCTTAGTAGGATCTAATCTTTTGTCAAAATGATTTTCCATGTACTTCATCTCACCGTGCATGTTTTTATTTAGCCAATGTTCTAATCTGGGCGCCTCCTCTTCTAAAAAACCAGCTTTACTAATCCCACAGGAGATAAAACCGAGTTTTAAAGCCTGAGATTTAATTAGAGCAGTATGTTTTTCCTTTAGAGTCAAAATGAAGTTTAAGTTAATGCGAATGAGTCTGTTTTATTATCTTTCTGTAAAATGAATGTATGAAGATTTTGGTTTCAGCGTAATTAACGGTTTAATTTCTATATTTTCAATTTTCGTGTTCAGTTTATATTTTGAAACTAGTCTATTAACAACCATAATCATTTCATACATCGCAAAATTACTCCCTATACACATTCTGGGTCCAGCTCCAAAGGGAAAATAATAATCAGAATATTCCTTTGCGTCCTTTTTAAATCTTTCGGGATTAAAAGTTTCCGGGTTTTTCCAGTTTCTACTATTTCGATGAATTTCAAAAAAAGAAATTAAAAGTGTTGTTCCCTTTTTAATTTCTAAATCATTATAAATATCGTCCTCAATAGCCACTCTATCAGAAAAATAAGCCGGAGGATATAAGCGCATTGTTTCTTCAATACTATAAGTGGTATATTCTGAATTTTTTATTTCATCTAACAAATCAGCGCTTTTTTGTTGTTGAAGTTCATCAAATAAATGCTGTTGCTGATCCGGGTGTTGCGCTAAGAGTAGGAGCCCGAAACTAAGCGCATTTGATGTTGTTTCGTGACCTGCGGTAAATAGAATTAGAATTTCATCAATTAGCTGTTCATTATCCATAGCTGACCCATCATCATATCTGGATTCCAATAACATATCTAAAAGATCATCATATCGTTCCTGAGATGCTCTACGTTCTTCTATGATCTGAAATAATAAATCTCTGGCTTCCTTAGTTTCTGATAAGGCTCTTCTTACTGTTCCGTTAAGGTAGAACCACCACCTTTTATAGGGCTGTCTTATTTCCTTTATTAAAGTTTTCTGGGCTTTTTCAGTTATATCCTGTAGTCTTCGAATTACCTTATCCTCTCCTTTATAAGAAAAAAGACTCATTGCAACTACTTTAAACGCCAGGTCACTCATTAAAGGAAAAACATCTATTTCGGTATCTGTTGTAATCTTATTAAGTTCCTTATCAATGACCATTTCCATAGTAGAAAGAAGCTTCTCCAATTTCTTTTTATGAAAAGCTGGTTGTATCAAACGGCGCTGTCTTAGCCATTTTTCCCCGTTTGCCGTCAAAAGACCTTCCCCAACATACCTTGCCAACTCCTTAGACTGAAGAGGGGATTTATGATATATCTTATGTTGTTTCTGAAGCATATGTTTTGCCAATCCTGCATCTCTGATAAAAAGAACACTTTTTCCAAAACCCAGACTGACCTTAAATACATCCCCATGTTTTTCAAAATTTCTATGATGAAAAGGTAACGGATTTTTTAAGATGCTTCCGGCATTCTTTAAAACTTCAAAAAAAGAGACCTTAGGTAATACTTTAGACGGCATCACTTTTTATTTAAAATGTTTTACGCCAATGGCCTTATATAGCTCTTCTGGTTTAAACAGGTTTCCATCTTTAATAGTAAGTACAACTTTTCTAATATCTTCAATATTTTCAACCGGATTGCCATCAACTAAAATAAGGTCAGCTATTTTTCCTTCTTCCACTGAACCAAGATTATCAGTACCACAAACTTTAGCAGAGATTGAAGTTGCAATTTGTAAAACTTTTTCCTCGGGAATACCTGCTTTTACATAATTTTCTAACTCCGCATGTAACCCGAATCCTGCCATTGCATCTGTTCCGGGTACTATTGTGATATCATTTTCATAAAGTTCTTTGACAATCCCTAACAACTTATCATAAGAAGCTTTGTATTGATCTTCTTTTCCTTCTGGAACGGGAAGTCCTCCAGAATAATAACCTCTTTTTATACTTATAGGTAATCTATCTAATATTTTTACAAACGCAGGATCAGGCTCTCCAGCTTTTGTTGAAAACATTTGCTCAAAAATAGAAACTGTGGGATCGATTACGATTTCATTCTCTTTTAATAATTTAATAAAACTCTTAAATTCCTGAGACTCAAAATCCAAATTGTGTGTATGCTCTGCTACCATTGAAAATCGTAATGGCGTTCTTGTATCTATAGTATCTGAAAGAAAATTCAGTGCTACCATATTAACGTGTTGTATCTCATCATACCCGTTTTTTATAGCATCTGCTGCAATCATAAAAGAAGGGATATGACCACTAACTCTCATTCCTAATTGATGAGCTTTATCCGTTAATGGCTGTACCCATTCAGTGTCTATCGAACTATAAAGCTTAATCTGTTTATAACCATTATCATAATACTCCTGGATTGCTTTATAGCCTTCGTCCAAATTATTGATAATTGCTCCCGTAGGACCAGCATAAGGTCCGGACTTATCTATAAACCCACTCATGACCAATATCCGGGGACCAATAAGTTTATTAGTATTGAAATTTTTTCTTAGTTCAGGTAAATCAGAAGAGTTTCCTAAATCTCTTACTGATGTAATCCCTGCTGCAATATGCAACAAGCCATCTGTTTCGCTAATATGAGTATGCATATCAAACAAACCCGGAAGCAATGTTTTACCAGTGCCATCAATCACAAAAAGATCTTCATCCGAATCCAAAACTTGATCTGTGATTTTAAAAATTTTATTGCCTTTAACTATGACTGACGTATTTCTTCTTATCTCTCCAGTTTTAGAATCAAAAAGATTGGTATTCTTTATAACGATTTTTTTAGAAGGTACTTCAACTAACGATTTAGCAAGATTTGCCAAATATTCCTTCCCTTTTTTGCTTTGTATAGGTTCTAACTGCTTAGCAATACTATCATATCCTTTTTGAACACAGGTAAACCAGGGAGAAGCGTAGCCAAAAAAACGATCATCTTTATCTATCCAAACATAAGAAGGAGTAAAGGACTGACCGGTCAGTTCTATCAATCGAAGATCCAGTGTATCAACAAACTTATGATGATCAATACTTGTAATTTTAATTGAGCCACTGGGTAATAAACTGACTTCTTGATTCTCTGATGACAATAATTTTCTAATTAATAGCTCTGATGAACCGAATGAGCCGTTAATTGGGGAAAAGAAAGAATTGTTATCAAACTTCACTTCTCCTTGCTCTGCACTACTTTTCCATTTAGCAATATTGTTTTCAATCGTAAAGGTTTCGTTTACTGTATCCTTCAGATAATTATACCCTACAATCTCATGATCGATTACAACTCCATTTTTATCAACCTTTACTTTTTCGTCTATATGAGGTCCTCTACCTCTGTCGTTAAATTCATACGAATAAGTAAACACTCCATTTTCATCTCTTGAAATCTTCTGATATCCCGCCAATTTATTACCCATATAAATATTGTACTCCATTAACGGGTATGCATCCTCTGAGCTAGTCCTATCGTCTTGGCAAGAAGTAATTGTAACTGCTATAATGATAATTAATACTTGAAGAATTTTACTCATAATTGATAACTTTTTAATGTACTTTTAGAACAGTCCTCCTTGAATTCCTCCCCTAGTTCTGCCCAAATGTTTATATGCTGCCTCAGTGACTTCTCTACCTCTAGGAGTTCTTATAATAAAACCTTGTTGTATTAAAAATGGTTCATACACTTCTTCAATGGTTTCTGCGCTTTCACTTACTGCAGTGGCCAATGTGGTGATTCCCACAGGTCCCCCCTTAAATTTATCAATAAGCGTTGTCAGAATTTTATTGTCCATCTCATCCAGTCCATGAGCATCCACATTAAGTGCTTTCAATGCAAACTTTGAAATATCCATATCGATCTTACCATTTCCTTTAATTTGTGCAAAGTCTCTAACTCTGCGTAATAATGCATTGGCAATACGAGGTGTTCCTCTACTCCTACCCGCTATTTCAATTGCAGCCTCCATTGATATAGGTACATTGAGTATATAAGCACTACGCTGTACTATATCAGAAAGTAACTCAGTAGTGTAATATTGCAGGCGTGATTGAATCCCAAATCTGGCCCTCATTGGCGCCGTAAGTAATCCGGACCTTGTGGTTGCTCCTATTAGGGTAAATGGATTTAAATGGATTTGAACCGTCCTGGCATTAGGACCGCTTTCAATCATAATATCAATTTTGTAATCCTCCATTGCAGAGTACAGGTATTCTTCAACAACCGGACTCAAACGATGAATCTCATCTATAAAAAGGACATCCCGCTCTTCCAGATTTGTAAGTAGCCCTGCTAAATCCCCGGGTTTGTCCAATACCGGTCCTGAAGTAACCTTTATATTAACTCCTAGCTCATTTGATAAAATGTGTGCAAGTGTAGTTTTTCCCAAACCAGGGGGTCCATGAAATAATGTATGATCCAACGCTTCTTTGCGAAGATTAGCAGCTTTCACAAAGATTTGTAAATTTTCCAGCACCTGATCCTGACCAGTAAAATCTTCAAAAGACAAGGGTCTAAGAGCTCTTTCAATATCTAGTTCTTCTTTAGAGTAGTCGTCAGCAGACGGGTCAAGGTTTGGATTCATAAATACTATATGATTAGGCAATACTCAATATTGTGTAAAGATACTATACTAAAATCAGAAAAATGAATTTAGCTTTACCGGTTGTTTCTTATTAAAGATAATCTGAAAACAGCTTATCTTCTCCTTCGGGTTCAGTACAAATTAAAAATTTCAAATAAAAAAACATGGCTACAATATCCACCGAATATATCACGGCTGTAAAAAGTGGATTATCATAGTATAATTCCTGTATAGGAACTAAAGCATTTACTAATATACAGCATATTGCCGCCAGGAGCAGATAATTTGTGTGAGAAAATTGATTTCTCAGGTAAACTATAAAACAAACCCCCAGATAAATGAACAGCGTAATTATAATAAGTACTGCAAAACCCATGGAATCTTCAAGACTTGGCATTACGAGATTAAATACAGATATAGTTACGTATACTACTAAAAGTATGCCTATAAGTGTAGGGAGATTAAATATATCCAAATACCTCAAACCCTTTAATGAAAAATAAGGCTTTAAAAGATAAGAGCATAGTATATAATATAATGGAAGTAATATCCCAACATATCTAAAGAATCTGTCAAAATCAGAAAGCACAAATACATCATTAATCATAATCACAATCATGATTATGGGAAACAAAGCACTGACTTTAGCCCTATTCTCAAAATAAATCCAAATCAATGTTAGTGTTGAAACAGGCTTTATAAAAACTAAGACCTCATTACTACAAAATAACCCACAGAAAAAAACTGCGATTACTGATAAGTAACATGCGATATGTGCCGGGGTAGCAAAATTCAACTCTTATCTATGCTTATTTACTTGTCTAAAATAATAGAATTCTAGTTGTCACCCTTACTTTTTAAGAAAAACTTAAATTGATTATCCTTTTAAAATAAAAAACCGCAACGTTTGAAGTTGCGGTTTTTCCATATTTGAAATCAAATTAATGATGTAATTCTTCTTCACCATCCTGAAGAGGTGTAATCTGAGACACCCAATCCTGACCAGCTATCACATACTCCCCATTTTCTTTAGTCTTACTATAGTCATAAGGCCATCTGTATACTGAAGGAATTTCGCCAGGCCAGTTACCGTGCATATGCTCTACTGGTGTAGTCCACTCTAATGTATTGGAGTTCCAAGGGTTTTGCTCTGCTTTTTTACCATAGAACATAGAACGGATGAAGTTATATAAGAATACTAATTGAGCTGCAGCTGTAATTAAAGCAAATACAGTAATTAAAACATTCGTATCAGATAAGTCATCAAAATAAGGAAACTCTGTATTCTTATAGTATCTTCTTGGTAATCCTGCCATACCAATAAAATGCATTGGGAAGAAAACCCCATAAGCACCAATAGCTGTTACCCAAAAGTGAACATATCCTAAGTTCTTATTCATCATTCTACCGTACATCTTTGGGAACCAATGATAAACTCCCGCAAATAGTCCGTATAAAGCAGAAATACCCATTACCAAGTGGAAGTGTGCTACCACAAAATAGGTATCGTGTACGTTAATATCAAGAGTACTATCCCCTAGAATAATACCTGTTAAACCTCCGGTAATAAATGTTGAAACTAAACCTATAGAGAATAACATGGCAGGGTTTAATTGCAGATTACCTTTCCATAATGTGGTAATATAATTAAAAGCCTTAACCGCAGAAGGTATAGCAATCAATAAAGTCGTAAATGTAAATACAGATCCAAGGAATGGATTCATTCCTGAAATAAACATGTGGTGACCCCAAACGATAGTTGATAAAAAGGCGATAGCTAGTATAGACGCCACCATCGCTCTATATCCAAAAATTGGTTTTCTTGCATTTGTTGCTATAATCTCTGAAGTAATCCCCAGAGCTGGTAATAATACAATATACACCTCGGGATGACCTAAAAACCAGAATAAGTGTTCAAACAATACAGGAGATCCTCCTTGATTGTGTAGTACCTCGCCCTGAATAAAGATATCACTTAAATAAAAAGAAGTTCCAAAACTTCTATCCATTATCAATAAAAGTGCAGCTGATAATAAAACAGGGAAAGAAACAATACCAATAATTGCTGTTACGAAAAACGCCCAAATTGTCAGAGGAAGCCTAGTCATAGACATTCCTTTTGTTCTAAGGTTTATAACGGTTACTACGTAGTTAAGTGAACCAAGTAATGAAGAAGCAATAAAGATTGCCATAGATACTAACCAAAGTGTCATTCCCGCTCCTGAACCACCAATTGCCTGTGGTAAGGCACTCAGCGGAGGATATATTGTCCATCCAGCCGAGGCAGGTCCTGCTTCAACGAATAAGGAAATCACCATAATAACACTACTTAAGAAAAATAACCAATAGGATATCATATTCAGAAATCCTGAGGCCATATCTCTCGCACCAATCTGTAGTGGAATAAGTAGGTTACTGAAAGTACCACTTAGTCCTGCAGTAAGTACAAAAAACACCATAATAGTACCATGTATGGTTACTAAGGCTAAGTAAATACTCGGATCCATTACCCCGTCTTCACCAAATTTTCCTAGGAAAATTTCAAAAACGGTAAACTTATGATCTGGCCATGCCAATTGCAGTCTGAATAAAAGAGACATAGCAATACCAATAATTCCCATGATCAGACCTGTAACTAAATACTGTTTAGAGATCATCTTGTGATCCTGACTAAAGATATACTTAGTTATAAAGGTTTCTTTATGATGATGTCCGTGATCGTGTGCGTGATCATCTGCATGTGCTATTGCTGACATATCGTTATCTAATTTTTAAATTATATAATTTTTCTTTTTCTACTTAGTTGCTTGCCTGAGCCGACATTTGTTCTCCAAACGTCTGTTGCTCCTTTAACCACGCGTTGTAATCCTCTTCAGACTCAACAATGATCTTCATTTGCATGTTGTAATGTGATGCTCCACATATTTTGTTACATAACAAATAATAATCAAATTCGTAGCTTTCTAAACCTTCTTCACCTGCTGCTACAAGGGCTTTACTTTTTTCTCTTCTTATATCATTTATAGTAGCTACTTTTTCTACCATAAAATCTGAAGTACGCATCTCCTCTGTAGTTTTTGTAGGAGTGTATGAAAACTCGGTAATCATACCTGGCACTACATTCATCTGAGCTCTAAAGAATGGCATGTAAGCCGAGTGTAAAACATCTTGTGATCTCATTTTAAAAATCACCTTTCGGTTTACAGGTAAGTGTAATTCATCAACAATCTTATCATCCTTTCCATAAGAATCTGCGACATCAACACCTAAAGTATTAACTCCCTCGATGAAGCGAACATTGGCTTTACCTAAAACATTATCTTCTCCAGCGTAACGGGCTCTCCAATCGAATTGATAAGCGTATAATTCAATAATTAAAGGATCACCTTCTTCCTCGTCAATATTCATAATATCTGACCAAGTAAATAATCCATAAATAATTAGTCCCGCTAAAACAATTACAGGTATGATTGTCCAAATAAATTCTAATCTATCATTATCAGCAAAGAACAACGCTTGATTTCCTTTCTTACCTCTATACTTGTAAGCAAAATAGTGTAATAGTCCTTGAGTAATGAACTGCACTATAAAAATAATTACAAAAGATATAACCATTAACCTATCATACTCAACCCCATGTTCTGATGCAGATTCTGGCAAGAAAAATGTATGATATGTTGCAAAACAGTATATGGTTAAAAGGTAAATAAAGATAACAAAGCCAAGCATTAACTTACCTTGAATATTGTTGTCTTCATCATTAGCTACTTCAGAATCATCTGCATTTTTTAATTGAGATAATTTCAGAATCTTAGACATCTGCCATAAGGTGATTCCAAAAAGTGCTACAACTATTATAGTTAATAATACAGTCATTTTATCTATATTCTATTTTTATTCTTTTCTAATTAATAATGGAAATGCTTACTTTCTTCAATATAAGGATTCCCTTTGGCCAGTAATGGTGCTTTTGTTAATGCTCTGAAAACGATAAACAAGAACAATCCAAGGAAAAGTAGTACAGCACTAATTTCACTTAGTCCTATAAACCATGAAGCACCTACTGATCCAGGCATTACCATATTAAAGATATCCAGATAATGTCCACATAATATGATAATTCCAGCCATCACCACAAACCAGTTTACACGCTTAAAATCACTATTCATTAGTACTAACAATGGAAAAATAAAGTTCATAGCCAGCATACCAAAGAATGGTAATTTATAGTCTTCAATTCTTGTGATAAAGTATGTAACTTCTTCAGGTATGTTAGAGTACCAGATTAGCATAAATTGTGAGAACCATAAATAAGTCCAGAAGATACTAATCCCGAACATAAACTTAGCCAAATCATGAATGTGACTGTTGTTTACAAACTCTAAATATCCTTTAGATTTTAGATAAATAGTTATAAGAGCAAGTACAGTAATTCCTGATACAAATAAGCTTGCAAAAACATACCATCCAAATAATGTACTAAACCAATGCGGATCAAAACTCATAATCCAATCCCAAGACATCATTGATTCTGTATAAATAAAAAACACTAGAAACCCTGCAGAGATTTTGAAACTCTTCTTATACCATTTATTTCCGGTAGGTTCTTCGTCTTGCTTTCTTGAAAACTTGATAGCAAAATGTCTATATAATGCCCATCCTCCTAAGAAGATTAAAGCTCTTATTAAAAAGAACGGAACATTCAACCATCCTGACTTACCTGCTATCAATGCATCATAATGCTCACTATCAGGATTTACTAACTCAGGATCCATCCAATGAAATAAATGATTAAAGTGGAAACCGGATAATGCTAATATCACAAACATAATAATACCTCCAGGTACTAAATATGAAGTTATCGCTTCCATTACTCTGAAAAGAACCGGAGACCATCCTGCCTGTGCTGCAAACTGAATAGCATAAAAAGCAAGAACTCCGAGTGCAATCATAAAAAAGAAAAACGCTGCTACATATAAAGAAGCCCAAGGCTTATTCTGTAACTGATGTAGTACGTGCTCATAATGAGCATCTCCACTATGTGCGTCCTTTTCAAGCGAATTCTCAGCATGAATTGTATTTCCAGCGTGCGAATCATCTGTTGAGTGATCATTGCCATGACCGCCTCCGTGATCATCATGAGAAGCTAAATGTTGTTTAACTTCTTCTATAGATCCCGGAGTGGTTAAAAAACCAGCAAGTAAACCGACCGCTCCTACAACCATTAATATGATTGATAATAATCTAAGTCTATTGGATAGCGTATACATATCTAAATCTAATATCTTTTATTCTGTCTTAGTAATAAATTAGTGAGTTTCTTCAGCGTGTTGAACATCTCCAGCATTCACCGCAGGAATCATATTTGAAGGCTCATCACTTTCATTAAGTTTATCAACTCTTGGTTCTTTACCGTCTAACTCAGCTTTTAATTTCTCAACATAGGCAACAATCTGCCATCTCTCTTCTATACTAGTCTGAGAAGCATAAGATCCCATAGAATTTATACCGTAATACATTACGTGATATATACTACCTTCTGTAATTGCACGACCTGCATCATTATAGGCTGGTACACCTAAAATCTTCTCTCTCTTTACTAATATTCCTTGCCCATCACCTTTTGCTCCGTGACATACTGCACAATAAATATCGTATAAAGCTTTACCCTTTCCTATATTTTCCTCTGTATAAGCAATTGGATTCTTTAATGAATCTTTTGCTGTCTGATAACCTTGATTAGAAAATTCCAATTCGTAAGGCATCCATCCTCTAGGTACAGTTCCTTCAACAGGTAACTTTGCTTCCTGTTCGTTTTCAAAAACAGGATACTCCCCGTAAGTTTCGTACCCTACAGATTCGTACATATTAGGCATATATTGATAGTTCGGTTTTCTTTCTTCCTTACAGGAAAAAGTTAAAGCAACTATCATTACCAATGTCAATATTTTAATAGTATTCTTCATTATTACTAATGGTTATCCTTTTCAACGATTTTAATTTCTACAGCTCCTGTATCACTTAAGAAGTTTGTAAGCTTTTCTACATCGTGATTAGCTACATCTACCTCCATCAAAAAGTGATCATCAGTTGTTCTTACATCAGGATTCTCAGCTTTTTTAAATGGCCATAATTTACTTCTCATGTAAAATGTAATTACCATTAAGTGAGCTGCAAAAAATACAGTAAGCTCAAACATAATTGGAACGAAAGCCGGCATATTTTCAAGAAAACTGAAACTTGGTTTACCTCCAATATTTTGTGGCCAGTCTTCTATCATAATGTAGTTCATCATTGTGATCGCAACTGTTAAACCAACACATCCATATAAAAATGATGTGATCGCCAATTTGGTATGAGGTAATCCCATTGCCTTATCCAATCCATGGACAGGAAAAGGAGTAAAAACCTCTTCTATGTGATAATGCTCTGAACGTACTCTTTTAACAGCGTCCATTAATACATCATCATCCGTATATAAAGCGTGTACAACCTTTGATGCCATACTGTTAGTTGTTTTTAAGTTTTTCTGCCTGACCCGCCCAATCGTCTCTTTGTGCTCTTCCTGGGAAAGATCCGGTAATTTTATCTAATAAATTGTATTCTGTTTCTGTCATTCTACTCACCTGATCAAAAGTGTATATACCTATTTGATTAAGCTTTTGTTCCATAACAGGACCAATTCCATTAATCTTTTGTAGTTCATCAGCGCTCTGCGTATTAGGATCAAAAGTTCCTAAATTACCCATTAAGCTATTGACATCCTCTTCTGAAGCTGTTACTAAATTCTCAGTCTCTACCTTCTCTTCAATCACGTCAGAGGAAACTTTTGTACCATGTTTTGGTAATTCATCTCTGTGATCAATCCCTGCTTCTCTTAATTTTTTATACTTCTCACCAGACGATTTCAGTATAGACTTAACCTCTGCCTGAGCAATTACAGGGAATGTTCTGGCGTATAACAAGAATAACACAAAGAAGAATCCAATTGTTCCTATAAATATTCCAATATCAACAAAAGTTGGAGAGAACATTGTCCAAGATGATGGCAGGTAATCTCTGTGAAGTGATGTAACGATAATTACGAAACGCTCAAACCACATTCCAATATTTACTACTATGGAAATGATAAAAGAGAACATTATACTTCTTCTAAGCTTAGGGAACCACATAAACTGCGGAGAGAATACGTTACACGTCATCATCGCCCAGTATGCCCACCAGTAAGGACCTGTTGCCCTGTTCAAGAATGCATACTGCTCATATTCTACACCTGAATACCAAGCTATAAAAAGCTCTGTTATATATGCCACACCAACAATAGAACCTGTAATCATAATTACGATATTCATAAGCTCTATATGCTGTATAGTAATATAGTTTTCAAGATTTGACACTTTTCTCATTATGATAAGAAGTGTATTTACCATCGCGAAACCTGAGAAAATCGCTCCTGCCACAAAGTAAGGAGGGAATATCGTAGTATGCCATCCCGGTATTACTGAGGTAGCAAAGTCAAAGGATACAATGGTATGTACAGAAAGTACAAGAGGTGTTGCCAAACCGGCAAGAACTAAAGAAACCTCTTCAAAACGTTGCCAATCTTTAGCTCTACCACTCCATCCAAATGATAATAAACTATATATTTTCTTATTAAAAGGAGTTATTGCTCTATCTCTGATCATCGCAAAGTCAGGTAGTAATCCTGTCCACCAGAATACCAATGAAACTGAAAGATATGTAGAGATCGCAAATACATCCCATAAAAGCGGTGAATTAAAGTTTACCCATAATGAACCAAACTGGTTAGGAATAGGTAGTACCCAGTATGCTAACCAAGGACGTCCCATGTGAATGATTGGGAACAATCCGGCTTGTATTACTGAGAAAATTGTCATCGCTTCAGCAGAACGGTTAATCGCCATTCTCCATTTTTGACGGAATAATAAAAGTACCGCAGAGATTAACGTTCCGGCGTGCCCGATACCTACCCACCATACAAAGTTGGTAATATCCCAGGCCCATCCCACTGTTTTGTTTAATCCCCAGACTCCGATACCTGTCGAAATCGTATATATTATACATCCTATTCCCCAAAGAAAAGCAATAAGCGCGATGGAAAATACAATCCACCAGGATTTATTTGCTTTACCTTCAACCGGTGCAGCAACGTCCACAGTAACATCGTGATAGGTTTTATCCCCGGTTACTAAAGGTTTTCTTATAGGTGCTTCGTAATGAGACATAATCCTTTATAATTGAATTTATTCTTAATTATTTAATTAGGCTTCTGATGTATTTCTAACCTTAGTCTGATACATCACATTAGGTTTTGTTCCTACGTGCTCTAAAAGGTGATACATTCTATCTCCTTCTTTAAGCTTAGCTACTTTACTTTCCTTATCATTAATGTCTCCAAAAACAATAGCTCCAGAAGAACAAGCAGCAGAACATGCAGTCTTAAACTCACCATCCTTAATTTCTCTTCCTTCTCTCTTGGCGTCAAGAATTGTTTTTTGCGTCATTTGCATACACATAGAACATTTTTCCATTACACCTCTAGAACGAACAGTAACATCAGGATTGATAACCATTCTACCTAAATCATTGTTCATATGATAATCAAACTCATCATTTTGACTATATAAGAACCAGTTAAATCTACGTACTTTATAAGGACAGTTGTTAGCACAGTATCTCGTACCCACACATCTGTTGTAAGCCATATGGTTTTGACCTTGTCTACCATGTGATGTAGCCGCTACCGGACATACTGTTTCACAAGGAGCGTGGTTACAATGCTGACACATTACAGGCTGGAAAACTACCTGTGGATTATCTGAAGCATTTTCCATTTCTCCAAATTCTGATAAAGAACTTCCTAATCCAGCAATGTTATCCTTTTTAGCATCATCCGCCTCAAAAGACTCCTGAGAAGAATAATAACGGTCAATACGTAACCAGTGCATATCGCGAGACTTTCTAACCTCTTCTTTACCTACTACAGGAACGTTATTCTCTGCATGACAAGCGATCACACAAGCTCCACACCCTGTACAAGCATTAAGATCGATTGACAAGTTAAAGTGATGTCCTACAGAACGATCAAACTCATCCCATAAATCTACCTCCGGAGAAGTTACTTCGTATTCAATATGATTTTTAGTCACCTCTGGAACTGCATTCCAAACGTGCTTATCTTTTGTATTAAAAATTTCAAGAGTCGTTTCCTTAACAATATCTCCACGACCCATTAATGTATTGTGTAACTGTACACAAGCGAATTCATGAACTCCTTCAGCAGCTTTTACAGTAACATCCTGTACATTATTAAAGTTTTGGTATAAAGGATATGCATTTACACCTACCTGCATCTCTTCTTTTAACCCTTTTTTCTTACCATAACCTAATGCCAGTCCTACAGAACCTTTTGCCTGACCAGGTTGAATGATAACCGGTACTGTAATTGTAACTCCGTTTACAGTAACATTAGCATAACTACCATTTAAGGCACCATTAGCTACATTCTCATTCATTAATTCTAAAGTTTCAGCATCAGCTCTGGAAACCAATAAATAGTTGTCCCAAGAAGCTCTGGTAATAGGATCAGGCATTTCCTGTAACCAAGGGTTACCTGCTTGCTGTCCATCACCTAAAGCAACTTTAGTATATAATGTAAGCTCCATCCCGTTAGCTTTAGCCGTAGAAAGTCTTCTGGCTGCAGCTCCAACGTTAGGCGCATTAGTTGTTGTAGCTTCTTCTCCTTCTACTTGATCTCCTTCAGGAGTTTCGATAGCCTCTGTAAGTTCAGCTTTAGCCATCATTGGCTTAACTAACACTCCATCGTGAAGCGCCTGATTCCAGGAAGTGTTTCCTAAAACTCCAGACCAGGTATCTTTTATGTAATCATTATACGCAGTATCATTTCCAGTCCACTTCAATAAAGTTTCCTGAAACTGTCTTGTATCAAATAACGGTCTTATAGTAGGTTGCATTAAGCTAAAGCTGTTCTTCTTAAACTGAACATCACCCCAAGACTCTAAATAGTGCTGTGTAGTAGCTACATAATTACAAACCTCAGCAGTTTCATCATTATGCATTGTGAATGCAACTGATAAATCAACCTTTTCCAGACCTGTTTTAAACTCAGCGGCATTCGGTAAAGAATACATAGGGTTTACTCCTGCTACTAATAATGCTCCTACTTTACCAGAATTCATATCCTTAATCAACTGAGCAACGGCTTTAGCGTTACCCTGACGGATCATTCTAGGCGTATCTTCATTAAAAGCTTTACTACCTATCGCTTTATTGATCGCTAGCACTAGTAATTGAGCATCAACATCCTGTATCCCAGATACTACTACAGCATTTTTTCCTTGTTTTTGTACTTGTTTAGCGGCTTTAACTACTTCTGCATCAAGATTTGGATCTAATGTACTCTTAGAACCTGCACCTGTTATATACGTATAAAGAGCCGCAAGCACCTTCTTCTGATCAGTAGGTGTTACCGCTACTCTCCTATCCGCATTAGCACCAGTAAGCGACATATTCGATTCAAACTGAATATGCTTAGACATTTTTCCATTCTGAGGAATTCTACCTTTAGCATATCCACTATCATATCCTCCACCTTGCCAATCCCCTAAGAAATCAGCTCCAACGCTCACGATAGTATTTACTTTAGAAAAATCATAGTCTGCTAAAGCACGCTCACCATACATCATTTCATAAGCCTCTAAAGCTTCTGATGAAGATACTGCATCGTAAACCACATGCTTAACATTACCATATTTTCCTTTAAATTCTTCAATTAATCTGGAAGTTGAAGGACTGGCAAAAGTTTGTGTTAATAACACAATTTGTTTACCTCCTAATGCTTTTAATTTAGCACCTACTTCTTTATCCAGATCAGCCCAGCTAATATCTTCTCCTCCTTTTTTAGGACCCTGAAGTCTTGTGATATCATATAAAGAAAGGACAGAGGCATGAACTCTTGCATTAGCACTTCCATTTGTAGTTGCCAGATCATTGTTTTCAACCTTGATAGGACGCCCTTCTCTGGTTTTAATAAGTACGCTGGCAAAATCAAAACCATCTGCTATGGTCGTAGCATAATAGTTAGCAACACCAGGAACAATTCTCTCAGGTTGCACTACGTAAGGAATCGATTTTTTTACAGGACCCTCACATGCTGCTAAAGTAGCTGCAGCTGTACTGAATCCTACGTACTTTAAAAAGTCTCTACGCGAAGTAGAAGATTTTTCCAGAGATGATTTATCTCCTAAAAACTCATCCGTAGGAATTTCCTGAACGAATTCATTTTGTTGTAGCGTCTCAACAATAGAGCTGTTTTCATTTAGCTCTTCAACACTTTTCCAGTATTTCTTGTTTGATGACATATATAATTGATATTAGCTTCTTAAATTTTTAGTTCTTCTTTTTATGAGATAGAAGAAAATCTTAATAGTGACATTTACCACACTCCAAACCTCCCATATCCGCTGCGGTGAATTTATCTACACCATACTTCTTAGAAAGTTCTTTATGAATCTTTTCGTAATATCCGTTATCCGTTACATTAACATTAGTCTCTCTGTGACAGTTGATACACCATCCCATAGTTAACGGAGCATTTTGATACATAATTTCCATTTCCTCAACAGGACCGTGACAAGTCTGACAAGCAACACCTGCAACGCTTACGTGCTGAGAGTGATTAAAATATGCAAAATCAGGAAGGTTATGAATACGAACCCATTTCACTGGTTGTGTATCTCCCGTATATGACTGTGACGCAGGATCCCACCCTGTAGCTTTGTAAAGCTTCTGGATTTCTCCATCATAAAACTCTTTTGAGTACTCTTCTGTAGCAGTAGTTTCAGCAACTTCGCTGATAGACTTATGACAGTTCATACAAACATTTAATGATGGAATCCCCGAGTGCTTAGAAACTCTTGCAGAAGAGTGACAGTACTTACATTCTATCTGATTTTCACCAGCGTGAATTCTGTGCGAGTAATGAATTGGCTGAACAGGAGCATATCCCTGATCAACACCTACCTGCATAAAGTAACCATACACAAAGTATCCACTAGCTAACAATAGTATAATTGCAGAAACTAATACTAAGAATTGATTCTGTACAAAAGCTTTCCATAATGGAGTTCTTTCTTCTGATTTAGGTAGTTCTATGTTATTTGCTTCAGCAAAACTTCTAAGTGTTTTATTTACCAAGAAAAGAACAACCACCAACATCAAGAATACTACCGCAAGAATACCAAGAATCACATCGCTTGACACTCCTCCTCCAGTTTGCCCAGAAACACCAACAGTAGTATTAGCTGCCGCAGGTTCTGCCTTAGGCTCCATTACATACGCCAGAATATTATCAATATCAGCATTAGACAATTGTGGAAAAGCATTCATAGACACTTTATTGTACTCTTCCCAGATGGCAATAGCCTGCTGATCTCCGGAAGCAATCAACTCAGCACTATTCTTAACCCACTTATAAATCCACTGTCTGTCATACTTGTCAGCCACACCAAATAAGGCAGGCCCTACAGCTTTCTTGTAACGTTTGTGACAAGCAGCACAAAGGGACTTAAATAACTTTTCTCCCTGAGCAACATCTCCTCCGGATGAAGCTTCTTCTGTATTAGTCTCTAAAGCCTCAACAGGCTGATCCTGTGCAGGTTCCTGAGCTATAACAGTATTAAAAAATGTAAATAAAAAAACAGTTCCTAGAATTAGGAGTTTGGAGGCAGAATTTCGGTTTTTCACCTGTTTCATATTATCAAGTAGAATTAACTTCTTAATTTTTTGGTATGGTTTTTTCAATACAACGATTGAATAGAAAACCATCACTATAAATTTGACAGCAAAAGTACTATATTAAGTCGATTTTGGAAATGTTAGCGTTCCGTTAATTACTAATTTATAATAATTCTAAATAATATTTTTCCACTGAATT
>NZVW01000057.1 GCA_002697475.1 Aquimarina sp.
ACCCATTATTTCATCCCTGGCCAGGTCAATACAGATATTTGATATATGATATCCTAAACGGTAACTATGACAATCTAAGTAAAGCTACTATACCAGGTTCTCCTATGTTTTGGAGATGGGATAATGAACATACATTAGATCCATCAGCGAGATTTGATATTCAAAATTGGGAGTTACTTATAATAACTGAAGGTATACCAATACCTGATGATGGCAATACTCCACCACAAATGACGCCGGCTAAAGAGTTCTTATCTAATTATGTAAATAATGCCTGGATAAATGGAAATAACGGAAATGGAGCGGCTACCTTATTATGGACAACCTGGACCAATATAGATAACAGTGATGGCCCCTGGAGACAAATGATAGATGAATATGAGGTTCTATGGGAAGAAATGATGGACTATGCTAATGATAATAGACCAGACGGAGCGACTCCCGTATACATTATCCCGGGGCATCGCATGATGGCTCAATTATATGATGATATTCAATCCGGAATAGTTCCTGGAATAACATCTATTGATGAGTTCTTTTCAGATACCATTCATCTTAATGATCTTGGAGCATATGCTATGGCAATGATTCATTATGCATGTATATATAATGAAAGCCCTATAGGCATTACCAATAATTTATTTGCTCAGAATGACCAGGAAAATAAGGATATTCCTTCGGTGGAATTAGCAAATTACTTACAAAATATGGTTTGGCAAGTAGTAATTAATTACTCAAGAACAGGAGTGACCGATGAAACCCTTTCTATTGGCGAGAATACAAGACCTAATACAATTGATTGCCTATTTCCTAATCCGGCAATGGACAAATTGACAATTTGTAATAACGATAAAGACAATAATGATGAAGTTATAATTTTTGATCTAACTGGTAAAGTAATGTTATCCACAAATCAAACAGAAATTGATATACGGGACTTATCATCCGGATACTATTTCATTTCAAAAGGAGGAAAATTCTCAAAATTCATCAAATTATAATATCATATACAGATAAAATGAAGAATTCATTCATCAAGAAATTAATAAGAATTTAAATACATTCTAATTAAACACATTCTTTATTTAAAAGAATACATTTTAATTAGGACTTTAATTATTGATGTACTAAAAACAAAAAGTATATGGCAATACCGTAGTTATTAACAATTATTTTTTACTAAATTTGCAAAGCCTACCCCGCTTAAGAAAAATGTTGTTAATAAGTTACGCAACCATTAGTTAGAAGTTGAATCTAAAAAGTAGTAACAAATAAACAAAATCTATTAACCAATATGCTCACGTTTCTTTTAATACTAGGAGGTCTTATCGCATTCAATTTTATATTATTAAAATTCAGTATGCAATCAGTAGATGGTAAACAAAAAATGAAAAATGAAAAATCAAGTGCTAAAACGGTTATTGCTACTAGCACAAAACAAACTAAAATCGCAGAAGCGGCTTAGGCTCTATTTACCATTGAATTATCTTTTTCCCTTTAGCAGCTAAATAAGTATTAGCCTTACTAAAGTGTTTGTTACCAAACCAATATCCACGATTAGCGCTTAAAGGTGATGGATGTCCACTCTCTAACACACAATGCTTAGAACGATCAATTTTTGCTCCTTTCTTCTTGGCATAACCACCCCACAACATAAATATCACATTTTCTTTTTCTTTGGAAACCATTTCAATTACTTTATCAGTAAATGTTTCCCAACCTTTATTTTGATGTGATCCTGCTTGATGAGCCTTTACCGTAAGAGTTGCATTTAGTAAGAGAACACCTTGATCTGCCCATCGCTCCAGATTTCCTGATGAAGGCATTTTAATGCTTAAATCAGCCTCAATTTCCTTATATATATTGACCAATGAAGGTGGTAACTCAATATTATCATTGACAGAAAAACATAATCCATTAGCCTGACCAACTCCATGATAAGGATCCTGACCAATAATAACAACTTTTACATCATCAAAAGAGCAATGATCAAAAGCCGAAAAAATTTGAGAGCCCTTAGGATAACAAGTACCCGATGCATATTCACTTTTTACAAATGAAACTAAATTTTCAAAATAGGGCTTACTGAATTCATCTTCTAAGTGTTGTTTCCAACTTGGATCAATATTTACAGTCATTGAGATATAATAAAATTAAGTAATTACTTATTTTTGTGTCCTTTTTCGATTACTGCGGAAAGATAATTTTAATTAAAGCCTTACACAAAGAATGATCAAAATTTCTAATAAAACTTTAGATGATTTAGAATTCAAAACAGTTCTTGAACAAATTGCAGAGCTCTGCAATACAGATCTAGGCAGAACCAAGGCTTTGACTATAGAACCTTTTAAAAAAGAAAATCTGTTATTAGATGCTTTGCATCAAGTTAATGAATATAAGTCATCTGAATTACAAGATGCTAAAATTCCTAATCACGGTTTTGAAAGCATCGACAAGGAGCTTCAATTACTGAATATAGAAAATACTTTTTTGGAGACAAGTAGTTTTAAGAAATTAACTTCTATTAGTACAACAACAAATGAGCTTCTGTTTTTTTTCAAAAAATATGCTGAAATCTACCCTACACTCTATAAAAAAACAGAAGAAGTAGAGTTTACTAAGTTTATCATTGAATCTATCGATAAAATTATAGATCGCTTTGGCGAAGTCAAAAATGATGCTTCCCCTCTACTCCAAAGACTTAGAAATGACATCAATATTGTCCAAGGTAAATTAAATGGTAGTTTTGGTAAAGATCTTGCCAGATACAATAGCCTTGGTTATCTTGATGAAATTAAAGAAAGTGTTGTTGAAAACAGACGAGTACTTGCTGTAAAAGCAATGTACCGAAAAAAAGTTAAAGGTTCAATTTTAGGAAATTCGAAAACCGGAAGTATTGTTTATATAGAGCCTGAAGCTACAGTACAGTACAATAGAGAATTGAATAATCTAGAGTATGATGAAAGAGAAGAAGTCGTTAAAATTTTAAAGAGACTTACTAACGACATAAGACCCTTTAAACCCTTATTAGTTCAGTATCAAGAATTTCTTAGTGATATTGATATAGTAGCCGCAAAAGCGAAGTATGCCCGAAAACTAAATGCTGTGCTGCCTAAGATTACAGATGATCGAGAACTATATATTAAAGACGCTTATCATCCTCTTTTATTTTTAAGTAATCAAAAAAAAGGAGAAAAGACCTACCCTCAAACCATAGGTTTATCTAAGGACAATAGAATAATTGTAATATCCGGGCCTAATGCCGGAGGTAAAAGTATTACACTTAAAACCATAGGGTTATTGCAGATAATGCTTCAAAGCGGAATGTTATTACCTGTACATGAATATAGTAGAGTATGTATTTTTGATACTATATTGACTGATATAGGCGACAATCAATCTATCGAAAATCACTTAAGCACGTATAGCTATCGCTTAAAAAACATGAACTACTTTTTAAGAAAATGTAACAATAAAACCCTTTTTCTTATTGATGAGTTTGGTACGGGGAGTGATCCGGAACTAGGTGGGGCTTTAGCCGAAGCCTTTTTAGAGGTGTTTTATGAAAGAGAATCATTTGGAATCATAACAACACATTATGCTAATCTTAAAATGTTGGCGAATGAGCTACCACATATGACAAACGCTAATATGTTGTTTGATGCCAGGTCACTAGAACCCTTATTTAAGTTACACTTAGGAGAAGCTGGTAGTTCTTTTACTTTTGAGGTGGCTCAAAAAAACGGTATCCCTTATAGCTTGATCAATAAAGCCAAAAAGAAAGTAGAAAGAGGTAAAATTCGATTTGATAAAAGTATCGCTGATTTACAAAAAGAAAGATCAAAGCTACAAAAGACTACCACATCCTTAAAAACAAAGGAACAAAGAGCAGAAGAGCAAAAAGAAAAACTTGAAAAGATCAATCAACGCATTCAACAGAAATTAGAAAGTTATCAGGAACTCTATGATAGCAACCAACGTATGATCTATTTAGGTCAAAAGATTGATGAAATTAGTGAAAAATACTTTAACAATAAACGAAAGAAAGAACTTATAGGTGAGTTTCTTAAAATCGTTGAGGTAGAAAACTCCAAGCGCAAGAAACAAACAAAAAAACAAAGACAAGTTGAAAAAGCTGTAGAGAAAAAGATTGTTCAGGAGGTAGAGAAAAAGGTTGAAGTCATTCGCGAAAAGAAAAAAGAAGAAAAAAAGGTCGCGGAAAAAATAGAAAAAGAAAAACCAAAAGTGGTCCTGAAAACCGGTGATCGCGTTCGTATGGAAGACGGAAGGTCAGTAGGAACTATAGATAGCATAGAGAAAGGACAGGCTACAGTTAACTATGGAATATTTACTGCCAATGTATCCGTAGATCAGTTAGAATTGGTTGAGCGAAAGAAATAAGTTTCCCGTCTTTGCACCTGTTAAAGTATCCTTAAAGAAAAAAGCTTGCTGTAAGAACTTTATATATTTGATCAGTTTCCATTAAAAAACTGGTCATATATTATGCGTAAATTAGTTCTTACTCTAAGTTCTTTACTCTTTTTGCCATTTGTACTTTTAGCCCAACAGCCAAAAAAATTAAATTCATCTGAGATTTATGAGGCTATCGAAAAGTTGAACTTTCTAGGTTCTGTACTTTATATAGCAGCACACCCTGATGATGAAAACACTAGGCTAATTTCTTATATGGCTAACGAAGTTAAAGCCAGAACAGCTTACCTATCGCTTACCAGAGGTGACGGAGGACAAAATCTAATTGGGCCAGAAATAAGAGAACTACTTGGAGTGATTCGTACACAAGAGTTATTAGCTGCCCGCAGAACTGATGGAGGAAACCAAATGTTTACCCGTGCTAATGATTTTGGATATTCCAAGCATCCTGATGAAACGTTGACTATATGGGATAAAAAAGAGGTCTTAGGCGATGTGGTATGGGCTATCAGAAAATTTAGACCGGATATCATTATTAATCGATTTGATCACAGGACTCCGGGATCTACCCATGGTCACCACACTTCTTCAGCAATTTTAAGTGTAGAAGCATTTGATAAAGCAGGTGATAAATCGGAATATCCGAATCAATTGAAATATGTAAATACCTGGCAGCCTAAAAGACAATTTTTCAATACTTCATGGTGGTTCTACGGAGGAAGAGAGAATTTTGAGAAAGCAGATAAAACTAATTTATTGGAGTTTGATATGGGTACCTATTATCCTACTGCTGGTTTATCTAACACAGAAATAGCTTCCTTAAGCAGAAGTCAACATAAATCTCAGGGATTTGGTAGTACCGGAACCCGAGGAAGCTCTACGGAATATATCGAACTTATCAATGGAGATCTTCCAAAAAACAAAGCAGATCTTTTCGAAGGTATTGACACCTCCTGGAACAGAATTGAAGGAGGCCAGAGAATTGGCGAAATTTTGATGCAGGTTCAACAAAACTATAATTTCAAGAATCCTGCAGCTTCTTTACGTCAATTGATGGAAGCTTATAAATTAATTACTCAATTAAAAGACGAGCATTGGAGACCCATCAAAACTGCACAAATTAAGGAAATCATTGCTTCGGCTGCAGGTTTGTATCTCGAGGCTGTTTCATCCTCTCCAACAGCTACAAAAGGAAGTTCACTACAATTATCTATAGAAGCTATTAACAGAAGTGATGCTAATATTACCCTAAAGTCTTTTAAAGTAGAAGGTATCGACATCTCAGATACTGAACAAAAAACATTAACTAATAACCAAAAATTTTCCAAAGACTTGACTGGTAAGGTGTCTTCAGACATTGATTATACCAATGCATACTGGTTAAAGGAAAAAGGAACTTTAGGTATGTATAAAGTTACTGACCCTACTTTGATAGGTAAACCGGAAACAGAACATCAGGTTAAAGCTTCATTTGAGTTAGAAATTGAAGGGCAACCTATAACATTTACAAAAGATATAGTATATAAAACAAATGATCCTGTAAAAGGTGAGGTTTACAGGCCATTAGAAATCATACCCGAAGTATCTGTTGCTCTGAAGGATAAGGTGATCATATATGCTAACGGTCCTACAAAAACAATTCCCGTTACCGTTAAGGCCGGATCTGAAAATCTTTCAGGTAACCTCACTATACAAACTCCTTCAGGATGGAGTATTAACCCAAAATCTGTTTCATTTGATTTAAAGCAAAGTGGAGAAGAAAAAGTGTTTAACTTTACTTTGACTGCACCTTCTACTCAAAGTGAAGGATACATCACTCCAATTGCCACAATTAATGGTAAAAAGTATTCTGATGAAATGATCACCATTGATTATGATCATATTCCCTATCAAACAGTATTTCTTCCGGCAGAAAGTAAAGTAGTAAAATTAGATATTACCAAAAAAGGTGAAAACATAGGCTATATTGCCGGAGCTGGGGATGTGGTTCCTGAGAGTTTAGAGCAGATAGGGTACAATGTTACCATTCTTAACCCTTATGATATCAGCGAAAAGTCTTTAAAAGAATATGATGCTATTGTAATGGGTATCAGAGCCTACAATACTTTGGATATTCTTAAATTTAAGCAACCTATACTGTTAGACTATGTAAAAAATGGTGGAAATCTTGTATTACAATATAATACGAGTAGAGGATTAAAAGCTGATAATCTGGGACCGTATCCTTTAACCCTCTCCAGAGATAGGGTGACAGATGAAAATGCAGAAGTCAGATTTCTTCTTCCCGATCATCCTGTATTAAATAAGCCTAATAAGTTATCAGAAAATGATTTTAAAGGATGGGTACAGGAAAGAGGATTATACTTCCCCGGAGAATGGTCAACTGAATATAAAGCTGTTTTATCTTCTAATGATCAGGGTGAAAGTCCTAAAGACGGATCTCTTCTTGTTGCAAAATATGGTAAAGGTTATTATGTATATACGGGTCTAAGTTTTTTTAGAGAGTTTCCTGCCGGTGTATCCGGAGCTTATCGACTTTTTGCCAATATATTATCATTAGGAAAACAATAATTATGTCAGACAACAACACAAAGTATATCTGGAGTAAACGCTATTCAATTGTGCTATTAGCCAATGCTGTTTACATTATCTTCTTTTACTTAATATCTAAAATGTTTTCATAAAACAACTAATTATTTTGTATGCAAACTATAGACTGGATTGTTCTTCTTGGTACGCTGTTATTCATTGTGCTTTACGGTACCTGGAAAACAAAGGGAAGTAAAAATGTACAAGATTATATAAAAGGTGGAAGTGATGCACAATGGTGGACAATAGGACTATCCGTTATGGCAACTCAGGCTAGTGCAATTACTTTTCTATCGACCCCGGGCCAGGCTTTTCATAGCGGGATGGGATTTGTTCAGTTTTATTTTGGACTACCTATAGCCATGGTAATTATTTGCCTGGTTTTTATCCCTATATATCACAGGCTTAAAGTTTATACAGCTTACGAGTATCTTGAAAGTAGATTTGACCGTAAAACAAGAACACTAACGGCTATTTTATTCTTGGTGCAAAGAGGGCTAGCTGCAGGTATAACTATTTTTGCCCCGGCAATTATACTTTCAGCGGTTTTAGGATGGGATTTGAACACTCTTAATATTATAATTGGCGTTCTCGTAGTCATTTACACCGTTTCAGGCGGAACAAAAGCCGTAAGCGTTACTCAAAAACAACAAATGGCGATCATTTTTACGGGAATGTTCATTGCATTTTTTCTAATAGTTAGTTATTTACCGGATGGAATTACTTTTACCAAAGCTTTAGAAATAGCCGGAAGCAGTGGTAAAATGGAAATTCTTGACTTTTCTTTTGACTTTGATAACAGATATACATTTTGGAGTGGTATTATAGGAGGAACTTTCTTGGCACTCTCCTATTTTGGTACAGATCAAAGTCAGGTACAACGTTATTTATCAGGAAAATCAGTAAAAGAAAGTCAACTTGGATTAATCTTTAATGGTCTATTAAAGGTACCTATGCAATTTTTTATTTTACTGGCAGGTGTCATGGTTTTCGTATTTTATCAATTCAACACTACACCACTTAACTTTAATCCTGCTGCACAAATAGCTGTTGAGAATTCTGAATATGCTCAGGAATATCAAGAACTCAACAAAGAGCTTGTCAATATACAGAATAAAAAAAAGGATTTTATCTTAAATAATAATCAATCCATAGCGTCTGATGGTAATACTGCGGATTTTAAAGCCAAACTCAATAATCTTAATAATCAAGAAGTTGCAATAAGAGATAAAGCAAAAGCTATCATAGAAAAAGCGGATGATACTATTGAGACGAATGACAAGGATTATGTATTCATTCATTTTATACTTAATAATTTACCTAAAGGACTAATAGGTTTATTATTAGCAGTGATATTAAGTGCTGCTATGTCCTCTACTGCGTCAGAACTAAACGCGCTTGCATCGACTACTGCTATGGATTTGTATAAAAGAAATGTAACATCTGATAAATCAGAAACACATTTTGTCAATGCCTCAAAGCTATTCACATTATTATGGGGAGTGTTGGCAATCTTAGTAGCTTGTGTTGCTGATTTGTTCGACAATCTTATTCAATTAGTTAACATAATCGGTTCCATATTTTATGGAAATGTACTAGGTATATTTCTACTGGCATTTTTTATAAAATATGTAAAAAGTAATGCAGCTTTCATAGCTGCAATAATTACACAAGTTATTGTGATCATAGGATGGTCTAACGATTGGATGCCTTATTTGTGGTTAAACCTATTTGGATGTGCATTGGTAATGTTAATAGCTATTGTCATACAAACTTTACATAATCAGAATTTTAATGATGCTGTAAAGCAGTAGAGAAATACTGTGCTGAATGGTCCATAAATTTATTATACTGATGAATAATTTCGTTAGTGATTTTGGTGATTTCAGCTTTGGAAACTGAGTTTAATTTTATTAAATCCTGAGTGGTACGTATAGCTTCTTTGAGCCTTTTCCAGTTTTGGTCTAATTCGTTGTACCGTTCATATAAGCTATTGGTACAAGGTTCAAAATGATAAGAATGTAATTTCTTAATAACTAGCTGTATTTCATTTTCCATTCTGTCTAGCCTTAGATTACATAATTGATCATTAGCGTTAAGTTTAGAGGTTAATGTTTTCATATTAGTCAGGTTTTAGTGAAGTTTCTTAAATTTAAGAAAAGATTTAATGAACTGCAATTCAATAGATTAGTTTTAGGTTTTTCAGAATGACATGATCAAAACTGTATTAAAACTTATGAATTCTATAATAAATAACTTTAAAAAACACTAATTCTTAAAAGCAAGAGTATTTTTTCTACTAATAGTCAACTTCAAAACAACAATAAAAAGCATTGAAAAACAGTAAAATAACAAATTGGGGAATTTTAGGGTGTGGTAAAATTGCACATAAATTCGCAGAAGACCTTCAGAAGGTCTCAAACGCCAAAATAGCAGGAGTAGCAAGCCGGTCTTTCGACAAAGCAAAAGAGTTTGGAATCAAATTCAATTCACAAAATTTTTATGGCAGCTATGAGGAACTCGTGCATAACGAATCTATTGACGTTATATATATTGCAACCCCTCATGTTTTTCACAAAGAACATACACTACTCTGTCTTCGCAATAAAAAAGCCGTTCTATGCGAAAAACCCTTTGGAATTAACAAGGAAGAGGTTGAAGAAATGATTACGTGTGCCAAAGCCAATAAGGTGTTTTTAATGGAAGCTCTTTGGA
>NZVW01000058.1 GCA_002697475.1 Aquimarina sp.
AAAAAAAACGTTTTTCTCTAATCTCTAATTTGAGCTTTTTGATTTCTAATGATTCCTTTGTTGTACTTTTTTTGGACATAATAATACTTTTGAAATAAATAACCCCATATCTAGATAATCTAAATACGGGGTTGTTTGCTAAATTATGATTCTAAAATAATATTTTTTTCTAAATCATTACCTTTAATAACATTAAAAAAAACCAACCCATTCGGGTTGGTTTTTATAAGGGAAAAGTAACCAGCATTTACTGATTAGCCGTTTGTACTAGTATCAGCACGTTTAGTACGGCTATCTAATAACGCTTTATACTGGTCTATTAGTGTATTTAATTGATTAATTAGTTTCGTATATCCCTCAGCAGGGTTTAAAGTAGCGTGGGCAGTGATATGTGCTGTCAAGGCTCTATAGTCCTCAACTACGCCCTCTCTTAGACTGGTAACACTTACCTTAGTAGCTTCAGATAGCTCCGTATTACGCTCCAGATAGGTAGTATTAAATTCTGTATTGGTGGTATCCAGGTGGTCTACCCAGGCACTGGCAGTCATTTTAGATAGTGCAGCTGCAAGATGAGGCGTTGTTTTCCATTCTTCTACCAGATTACGTATGGTAGTGGTCTCTGCCTGATAGTTAAGATCATAAATACGGTCCCCGTATTTAGCCAGGCTTTCTTTAAGTACTAACGCTCCTTCTCTGATCTCATTATCATAATGATAGCTATAGGCTTCCAGCAGACTGCGGATACCAATAATGGCAAAGTCACGCTTTTTATCCAGCTCCTTGATCTGTGCAGTAGTGTCACTACCTTGTTGTTTTTTAAATACCTCGTCCAGTGCCTGAGCCTGTAGTTGTAAGGCATCCGTCTGGGATTTAATCAGCAGGGCAGTAGTATCCTGCAGGTTAGCTATTTCTGCAACGTTTACCATAAACTGGATAAACTCATCATTACGCATACGCGTCAAATCAATGTTTGTAATCATTGGTTTTTAGGTTTTAAAAGTTAAGAGATTCTAATTTAAAGTATAATTCTTTATGTACGCCTGAAAAATTATTAACAATCATCTGCCTATAAGGTGTTTACAGCATTTTTAGGGCTTTGTGTTTCTCCGATAGATCGATCTTTGATACGGCAAGCTTTCGGACTTTCCGAAACGGGTTACAACAAGACGATTTCTATTCCGGAGGATTCCAAATCTATGCTCACTCGGTGAACTGCATTTCGGACTTCCCGAAAGCGTCTCCTACATCGTATTTACATTTTCGGGTTTTCCGGTAGTATTGACTATTTTGTAGGTAGTCTTTCGGGCTAGTAATAGTAGGAGTTTATTACTTTCTGATGGCTTTTTAATTTTTAAATGCATCATTTTATCGATAATTTTAGTTATTTTGTCTTAGTGTTATAGTAAACAAATTTCCCCCTCCCATGAAAAACAAACAGTTTTTATTCGCCCCATTTTTGATTTTTCAGTTGTTAACCTATGCTCAGAATCAACCTCCCGTTGCGCAAAATGATGCTTATAATACGAATACGAATAGTACACTTAATGTTGCTGTTCCCGGTGTTTTAGCTAATGATTCTGATCCAGAGTCAACAGTGTTACGGGTTAACCCTGTACCGGTGACCAATACAACTAACGGTAGCTTGACGTTAAATACTGATGGGAGCTTTACATACGTCCCCAATACAAATTATATAGGATCAGATAGTTTTGTATATGAGGTCTGTGATAGTGGTATAGACGATTTGGTTTCACAATTTGATTTTGATGCTGCCCCTTTAACCAATGCAACTGTGGGTCCTAATGCTACCTCAATTAATCCTAATGCTGTACAAACGGGTTGTGGGATACGCATTCCTAGTGGTTCCACAGGTGGTTCAGTAGGTTTAGATGTCGTAGTGCCTAATACTGCAGGTATTTTTGACTTTACAAGCTTTAGAGTATTTTTTACCTATCGTGATAATGAAAGTCAGGCAGATATACTTACCGGTGGAAATTTTAGGATATATCATATAACTGGTAACCAACTCGGAGTAATAGTCACAGTAATTAGCAGTGCAACCGGATTACCCACAACATTAACTCTTACGTTAGGAAATTTCTTTTCTAATTACAATGACTATATCGTAGAATACGATGAAGTTACCGGTGATATTATATATACCAGAAATGGTGTAGTGACAAGAACAGAGATTGCTCCGGATAATTCGCCACTGGATGTATCATTAGCAACCCCTGTAACAGTAGGGCGTAATATGGATAACGCAGGTAACGCAAACCCTTCTTTATGTAATATAGGTATTGTAGATACCAGTAAGTTGTGCGATACAGCTACGGTAACCTTAAATGTTACAAGAGCGACACTTATTACCAATCGAAGTATTACCTATCGTGTTAACCGTACTAATTGAGTAGATTTCAAATACTACTTACCTTAAATTACTCGTGATTCCAGATTTTTAATGGTTAAATATTCGATAAAGAAGGATTTTACTTATTGGCAAATAGTATTTTAGCAGTAAGCTTTTGTACTATGGTCGAGATCATAACCACAATATTATTTTTAATCGCTGTGATAGATCCTATTGGATCTGTACCTGTATATATGGAAGCTACGAAGCATCTGGACAAAGCTCATAAACGAATTGTAGCTATTAAAGGCTCTGGTTTAGCATTCTTAATACTGCTTTTTTTCATTGTTATAGGGCAGTTGATCCTCGAGGGAATGGCAATTTCTTTAGAAGCCTTTCAAATCTCAGGGGGTGTTATCCTGTTTCTTTTTTCATTGACTATGGTTTTTGGTGATGGTAAACCAGAGCGCGAAAAGAGTCAAATCAGTGATTATAATCATGTTACCGTATTTCCTGTAGCTATACCTTCAATAGCTTCACCTGGGGCTATTATGGCTGTAGTGCTAATGACAGATAATCATATTTATACTATTAAAGAACAGGCTATCACCACAGTCTTGGTTTTAGTGGTGATTGGTTTAACCTGTGTCTTATTACTTCTGGCTAATGGCGTACAAAAACGCATAGGTGATTATGGAATTACAGTGATCAGTAAGATTATGGGACTCATACTTGCCTCTTACGCTGTTCAGGCAATTTTAAGCGGGTTAGGTACTTATTTTGTAAAATACCATACTTAAAAAAAGTATTTACCATTCTTTGTAATAGTCAATATTTCTGTTTGCTAACTATTGACTTATAATTTCTGAGATACCAGATTCTGTATAAAGTTTTATGAACGCTGAGATAGTTATTTTCCGTTCTCTAATCGTTCTATCATTTTTTTCATTTCAGCAATTTCTTTACGTTGCGCTTTGATGATCTCGTTTGCAAGTTTTCTAACCTCCGGGTCTTTGATGTCTGCTCGTTCACTGGTAAGGATAGCAATGGAATGATGCGGTATCATTGCTTTCATCCATAATACGTCACCTACGGTAGATCTTTGATCGCGCACAAGGAAGAGTGCTCCCGTAAACAAGAATAAACTACCCAATAGTATCGCTATATTCTTTTTCTTATCGGTATACATATGGCGCATAAAGAACCACATAATCACTGCCATAGTTGAGATGCCCAGACAAACCATATAAAAACGGGTTAAGCTAAACCAAACGTGGTCAAATTCATAAGTATTGAGATACATAGTAATGTACATTGCCACAAATGAGCAAGCGAGCATAATGAAAAAGGTTGTGTAGTTTCCTTTGTTTGAATGTTCTTTAGAGTTTTCCATATTTTTTAGAATACTTGTAATTAATTAATCAATTTTGTTCTTAACCTAAGCGCATTTGCAATTACGGATACAGGGATAATGCTACTCTAATCAGAGAGTAAATGTATCAATACGAAGAAAAGATATTTGAAAAGATCTTTTTTGCTTATTTGATTTAAAATTTGACTCTTAAACACATCCTAACTACTTTTTACCATCAGGAAAAAAACTTTGTTGATAAGGGTAGGGTGTAACCGTAACTAAACGTTTTATATATAACAATTGCTATGAAAAAGCCATTACATTAGGTTGGCGCCAACTAAAATGGTTGAGATGAATTGCATCTCTTGTTTATCACAGTTAAAAACGGAGTACAGATGAAAATTTTTAATCGCATTTTTAAATGGAGTCTTAGACCCATTATTAAATTTATAGGAGAGTTGCCATCAGCAGCATCACATTCTATAAACAGATAAAATATATAGTAATAATCCGGGGGCGGATTTAATTGGGTAGAACGGAGTAAGCAGTAGTATGGTTTAAATTTGGGAAAGGAAGATAGAATTCTATATTCTTTAGAAAACTTAAATTCCTTTAAAAGCTATACTATTTGCTCCTTCTACAATAAAATGCAGAGCAATAAAAAATCAGGGATGAAAGAAATTTCATCCCTGATTTTTTATTATTCATACTATGGTTAGTGCTTAATTAGCTTAGCAGTATATTGTATGTTCTTCATTTCAATTTTCACAAAGTAGATGCCTTTAGCGTAGCTATTTATATGTATTGGTATACGATCTTCTTTAGAATTAATTACTTCAACTTCTTTACCATTAACATCATAGATTTTAATTTTTGCTGAAGAGGATAAGTCATTTTTAAATTGAATATATGCTACTTCATTTGCAGGATTAGGAAATAAGCTAAATGCCACATCCTTAGTATCAATATCGGTAACCGATAAGGTTTGCTCCTCCATCACTTCAAGATAAAACTCGCGATTAATAGCGTTATCATCCATAGTACAAGTCCACAATTGTAGCGGAGTGCCTTTGTCAGAACCTCCACTTTTAAGATCCATACATTTGTCAGCAGCTTTATTTATAAACTGATAACTACAATTATTCATTTCATTAATTGTCCATAGTTGTGCATCAACTCCTTCAAATTGTTGTAGTACCAATAAAGTGCCATTGGGTATATCAGGAGCAGTAAGGTATAAGTCATTACTAGCGTTTTTAACCGCATAATAACCGTCAGCCTGCTCTTCTAAAACCCAACTGTTTATAGTATCATCCGTACAGCTTTGTTGTACCACATCAGTATCCTGAATGAAAGTGATACATTTATTAAATCGTGTTCTTATCTTGTATACCTGATTGGGTTGGATTACATCAGCTTCACAGCTTTCAGCAGCACAACCGGTGACTTTTAAACTATTAAATCCTCCGTTTACAGTAGTATTACCCACCTTATTGACATTAGGCCAGGCATCATGACACCAATCAATTAATTGGTTTAGAATGGTGCAGTCTACAGCTGTTTCCTTTAACCTGGTAATCGTGTAAAACATTTTAGCGGCAAAATGCCCCTGATATAAGCCGGAGTTAGGTAAATCACGTATTTCAGTAATATTTTCTCTATCTAACATATATTGGATTTCATTTCCTCCCCAATCGTCATCCGGGTTTCTGTCCCAATTGGTTAAACTGTTTTTTGACTTATTGACTTCATCAAGAAATTGTAGTAATAAAGCTTCAATGACCCATTTGTCAAGTTCCGGGTGAATAGCATTAAGAGGCTCTAAGATTCTTTCAGGGTTTGTTTTACCATACCACATAGAGTTTTGATGATTTATCCCTAAAAAGATAAATGGTCCTTGATTTCGTATTCTAAATCCCGATTCATCCGGTTTATAGTTATCGAATTGTTTGGTTCCTAAATTCCCACTCCAGTTTCTAATCTGATACATTTGATTTACGGTAGAGTAGTAGCGTAGAGGCTCATCAATACCTGACCTTTGCATAGTTTTACCAATAAATTCATTGAGGTAATTAAAGTCTGAAGGAGTTGTACCGCCAACAAGTCCATTACCACCATTTAAGACAAACTGCAGGTGATACCAGTTTGTTGATTCAAAAAATCCTGTGGCTGTCGTTTGACCTTCAAAAGCATCACTATTATTATCATATGCCAAACCTGTAAAGTGAGGGGGGATTTCAAATACATTGTATTTGCGGGATGGCCATTGACGTTCTCCAGGTTGATCCGTAATATTGGTAAACCAATCTGCTTTATCCTGAAGATCATATTCATTCATAATCTGAAAATTCTTTACAGCCATATAACGAGCAAGACTTGTTGCAGCAATCTCTGCATTGATGCCGTCATTAAGATGTTGATAAGCAGGACTGTCATTGAACAGAGTACGCCAGTGTCTGGGATTGGTTGCTCCATCCTGTATAAAGTTTCTAAACGTTCCGTACCAGTCCCAATGTCTCCTGATAAAGCGCGATCGCATTTCACTCTCATTATCTTTATTGACATCTAACCAATTAATAAAGTCTTCAGTAGCAGCAAGAGGTTTAGTTCCTTGATTATGAATAAAATCATTTTTAGAAAAAGCATCCATAGGATGGACTATAGGTAACCAATGCTTCCAATCCGGAAACTGAATGGATAATGGGATCAGTGTACGATCATCCATTTTATCAGAATTGAAATAGTCATAAACTGAATATTTTGAAATATTTTCTCCAAAAAGATAAGGAGCCATCTCTGCGTCAGTTTCTAAAACCCATTCCAGCCCTGCTCCGGCAGACCATTGCTCTACAGGACGATCTTTTAACGTTGGACCAGGTTGATATGGAGGATTCCAAGGTCGCCCATAGCGTTCTATGCCTGTTTCTGCCGATAAACTTCTTATATAGGCAGCTATATCTTTACCTTCCTGCTCAGATAGGCCATGAAATTTTGATCGTTCTATAATTGAAAGATTTGAATAACTAAAAATCTCCAGATCTCTACCGTCTCTGGTATGACAATCCGTACATCTGGCTTGTATATTTCTTTTGGCGGGTACGGAGTGGTTATACCAGAAGCCTTCATTACTGTTTAGGTCATAATGATTCCAGAGATTACCTTTATTAAACCATAGGTCTCTTCCGTTTGACACAGAACTACCATCAGGGGCTGTCCAGTTAGCCGGATTATCCTTTACAAACCTTGACTCTGCGATAATCTTGTCACCATTAGTATTTAGAACATTTAGAGAAACGACTCTGTAACCTATGGAAATCCCATCAGAAGCGTTGAACCTGAATCTAATTGTATTTGTTCCTTCAACGAAATTATTTACAGGAACCGTTAATCGAATTGTACTTACAGCTCCGTGAGCCATCCCTCCATAGGCAAGCTCCTTTGGGTGTACATTTGCAGTAGTATGATTTAAAGAAATCCAACTACCGTTATTTATTTGAATACTAGCTTTGTCCTGATAGCTCAAATTATTAACCAATAACCAAACTTTGCGGGCAGAAGAAGCCTCATTTGCAGTTAAAATGATTATCCTTTCTACTACAGTGCCCTCATTACCTAATACCTCCACAGGAAGTACAATAGTATCGTCCTGATTTAAAGGTGTAAAGGGAATAGTTTCGTATGCGATAATGGTATTATTCTGGTCCATAGCCAGTTTACCAAGAACAACAGAAATTAGTATCCCTGCTGTTATGAGTAGGTTTTTCATTTTGGGGAATTTTTACTTGTCAAATAGTCTTAAAATATTGTTAATTTTGGGAAAGATACAAATTTCCTAGAAACCTTAAATGGCCTTTATTTTATTAAGAGTTTGTTAGATTTAAAGCATTTTCCTGTTTCTTTAATTAACCTGATTATGAGCAGGGTATCATTGGGTTTTGGCAAAAGTTGTTATTTTTTAACTATATTTGCGTAATAGGATTACGGTTTTACCATAAATTTTTTTGTATTGAAGTATTTATATATCTCATTCGCAATACTCTTTATCAGTTGTTCTAACGGAGCGAAAAAAGAGCTTCCGGAAACTGAAGAGTACACCAATCTGATAGGTCAGTGGACAGTTACGGCATCAGATTTTTCACCTTTCGAGCATTTATCATATTGTAATAAATTAGGTGTTGATAGTGTGTTTGATTTTGACAAGTATGGCATGATGAAGGTTTATGACCATCAGAATACCAAACAAGCTTGTAACCAAGATCAAAAATATTGGATAAAAGAGGATAAACTGGTCATTTTTGAAGATGATTTTGGTTTTGACTACAAAATAGTTTCCTTGTCATCTAATAAGATGATTCTTCATACGGATCACGTGCCTACATATTTATTTGAAAATGATCCAACAAATGAGGATCAAGTTTCTAGTGATATTGCTCAGTTACAAGATAAGGGTATTACTATACAATTGACAAAAGTTCAATAAATAACTAAATTCTTTTTAGTTTATAGTTTGCTAAATCTTTGTCATTGAATCACTTCTCTTAAATAAGCGTTTCATATCTTTAAAGGAATTAACTTTAAAATAAAAATATGAGTGCAAAAAACCCTATAGTATGGTTCGAAATCTATGTTGATGACCTCCAAAGAGCTCAAAAATTTTATGAAACCGTTTTTCAGATCTCTCTTGAGTCATTATCACCACCAGGAGAAGAAGGTGAAGGATTTCAAATGTTATCTTTTCCGGCAGATATGAATAGCCACGGATCCTCCGGAGCCCTTGTTAAAGTGAATGGAATGGAAGCAGGCGGTAACAGTACATTGATATATTTTAACAGTGATGATTGTGCTATAGAAGAAGGTAGAGTAGAATCGGCTGGGGGTAAAATTATAAAGTCAAAATTCTCCATTGGCGAGTATGGTAATTGCTCTTTGGCTCAGGATTCAGAAGGCAATATATTTGGGATTCATTCTATGAGATAATGTTATAGTCTTATCAGCTTTTAAAAGTGGTCATACCTCAATTAATAGTGCAACTATTAGGTTACAACCAATTGAAGATAAATTATAGTAGAAAGATCAGACTTTAATAATTGGATAAAAAGTCTTTCGTAATTTTCTAAGACAAACTGGGTATAGATTTCTTTTCTATCCTGGAGTTATTATATAAATCAACTTCAATTTGATTTTTTCTTTTAATAAAAATATTCTTTATTTCAGGCTTGAGTTCTTCGTTTTCAATAATAGTATTATACTCTTTGAGCATTGTTTTTTCTAAACTTTTTAGCTCAGTAAATAATAAAGTCTCTTTATTTAATTGATTGTTAGTTTTGTCTTTAGACCATTGAGAATGAATATCGCTTGGTAGAATATCAAAATTTTTATGAGTTGTGTATTGTTTCTTTATGTTTACAACTAATATTTTGTAGAATACCTCCTGGTCTTTTATTTTTTTACTTAGATCTAATTTTAGATTATCTTCTTTGCATTGTCCATATAGATGCGTGTAGAAATTATAAATCTCTCTATTTTGTGTTACAATACGAAAAAGGTCAAATATAAGACTTTGACTTACTTTAGTACTTTCCATAAGCTATATCGGTTTTAAGCGGATGTTTTTTTTAGAAATGATTTTGTTACTATGTTTTGCGTGGGACTTTATAAAGCGTTTTAAGGAATAAGGCAAGTTCTTAATCTCTTCAGAGTAAAGCTGCAAATTCGTTATAAGGTAGTCATAGTACTTCACTGAATATAACCTGTTATTGTCATCCAGATCTTTAAAAATTTTTAGTTCTAGCTCAGAACAGGAAATGTCCTGATGG
>NZVW01000059.1 GCA_002697475.1 Aquimarina sp.
CGATATACAACAAATGGAATATGTAGTAACGTCAGCGAAGTAACCCTGACTATTACAGTGCTGGATGATGCTACATTTAATTACGATGAATCAGTTTATTGTATGGATTCCTCCAATCCAATACCCACTATCACCGGACTTACAGGTGGACAATTTACAAGCACTGCTGGTTTAAGTATTGATTCTGAGACAGGAAGTATTGATATTAACAATAGTGCTCCTGGTGATTATGCTATAACGTATTCTACAAATGGAACTTGTTCAAATAGCAGTCAATTTGCAATAACTATCTTGGATGTAAACAATCCGGATGTTTCACACGATTATACAGAATATTCTATTGATGGCGCTACTCCATCAAATATTGTGTCAGGTGAAGTTATAACTGTTCCTGAAGGGGTAAATTTAGAGTTACATGTACCGGAAACTGCTATTGGAAGAACTGTGATATGGACTGCACCTAATAACCAAACTTATACTTCCAACTCTGTACTACTACAAAATTTACGTGATGGTCTTGATCTCGAAGGAGAATGGTCATTGCATGTCATTTTTGACAACAGTTGTAGCTTGGCGGATCAGACAATCACCTTTGATATTGAAGTAGATCCTGCTTTATCAATACCTGATCTGGAAACTGATGATCTGGTAATTTATCCTAATCCGTTCCAAAGTTCTATTAATGTTCAATCTCCTATCAACTTATCAGCAATTGATATAGAAATAATTGATATTTCCGGAAGAAAAGTATTTTCAAATCTCAAAAAAGATAGTAGCGAAAACACAATTGTTATTGATCTCAATTATCTATCTAAAGGAGTCTACTTCCTGGTTTTAAAACAAGAAGATCATAGTGTCGTAAAAAGAATAGTAAAGCAATAATAAAAGATATTGGTTAGATATTTAATGGCCTGATTAATGATATTAATCAGGCCATTTTTTAATATAGTGCTTCTCCGGAAATTAAAAATTTATATTTTTTTCCTACTGCTTTTAGCCAGGGGATTAAAACGTAAACACAGGTCAATATAGTACACTAAGTCCTCCTCAAGATCAATACCATCCTGAGTAACAAAAACATAACCCCTCATAGGCCTGCCAGTGAAATCCATAGGTAAGAAATGTTTTCGTAAAATAGTCTTTTTATAAGCCTCTTCACCAATTCTGGCCATTAATACATCCATCTCCTTTTTCTTATCATAATGGATTCCGCAACACATTTTGTTATTGACCATAAAACAAAGACCTCCCATCATTCTCTTAGTATGATAATTTATTCTTTGACCCCTAAGAATCTGATGGATTCTGTCTGCTAAAAATTCATTATAAGCCACAATTAATTTTTGTATTAAAATAGCCAAATCCTTTTAACCCATAGAGTGAAAAGCCACTCTATTCCCTTCAGTATCCAAAAATATCGCCATAAAGCCATTTTCGCCTATTGAGGTTTTAGGCATAATAACCTTACCGCCTGCTCCCTCTACCTTCGATAAAGGAATTGAAAGGTCTTCCCCTCCATTAAGATATGCAAATGTTCCTTCCTGAGAAGGTTGGTTACCATTGCCATGGGTTATACAACCTCCGATGCCTCCATCCTGATATGGAAAAAATGCCATATCAAAATCCATCTCCATATGTTGAAGTTCTGCGTCCAGTATCTTGCTGTAAAATTTTACGGCTCTTTTAAAATTAGTGCTTGGGATTTCAAACCAGTTAATTGCGTTTGCTTTCATATTTGTGAAAATTATTGATTAGTAACATTTCAAAAATAAAACTTCATAATACCTTAAAAAAATCTATTTTTGAAAAAACATAGGTTTCTAAAATGAAAAAAAATGAAGAATTATTCTTTTTAATCAAGTCATTAAGTAAAAGTGAAAAGCGGTATTTTAAGGTTTCTATACCACATACAGAAAACGCTGAATACCTGCAACTTTTTGATGCTATTGACCGGCAAAAAACTTTTGATGAAGAGGCCATAAAATCTCAGTTTATGGATAAAGCATTTGTCAATCAATTGACAACTATTAAGAACTATCTTAAAAATAAAATTTTTCAATCGCTGCGTAGTTTTCACTCTAAACTATCTGTAAATACAGAGCTGTTAGACATTATAAGAAATGTGGAGATTTTATATCATAAGGGATTATACGACCTCTGTTTTAGTGAACTTCTCAGGGCAGAAAAAAAAGCCAAGCAGTTTGAAAATAGCATGATCTTGTTCCATATTTTGGACTGGAAACGCAAAGTATCCCAAACTATTGCTCCACAAGATTTTGATACTATGGAGGCTATTGTTACCAAACAAAAAGAGACCTTAGAAAGTACTAAGGAATATACAGATCTAATACTTGCCAATATACATCCTCATCAATTCTCCATCTCACACAAACAAGCATCTTCACTTCAAAACAGAACACTTAAAACCTTACATAAATACCGCAAACTTTTAAATCAGGATGCTCCAGATAAGGCAAAGCAAATTATCGAAGAGCTTTTAAAAGAATGGGAAGATCACCCTTCTCTTCTTAAAGAGTTTTTTACTATGTATTTTTCAACAACCAACAACCTGTTAGGCCTGCTGGTACATAAGAAATTATATAAAGAAGCATTTGTCCAGATTTTAAAAATTAAACAAAAAGCGAAAACATATGGACAAACATCTGCTTCGTTTATTAAGGAACAACTACGATTATATAATATTGAACTCGAAATTCATAGAAACTTAAAAGAAATTCATACTACACTAGATACTATAGAAGAAATAAAAGAATTTCTTAATGAATATACCACTTTGGTTCCGGAGTCCTATCAATTATCGTTCAGGTTTCAATTTGCCACCATTTTCTTTTTTAAGAAAGACTATAAACAATCACTTTACTGGGTTAACGAAATTCTGAATCGCAGAAACAAAAAGGACAGGCAAGATTTGATTTTGTATACCCATTGGCTTAATCTATTAGTTCATTATGAAATGGGCAATGGATTTACGCTGCGTTACCTAATAAGCAATCTTAGAAAACTAATCAGAAAGCAAAAAAATATAGAACCTTATGAACAAATCATACTGAAATTTCTTTCCTCGACTGTGGACATTCCTTTTATCCAAAAAAAAACAGCCATTAACAAATTGACTAATGATTTGAAAGAAAACCCAGTACCGGATATGGTCCTGGGATATTTAGATTTTAATCAGTGGATTTTGAGCAAATGATAATCAATTATGAAAAATACACATATGATGAAATAACAATAACACAAATGACTATCCCTGTAATCTTAACATATTTCCACGGCTGTATATCCACTTCTTTAGTGTATTCTTGTACATAAGGAGTTTCTCTTGGATATAAAGCCCCAAGAACAAGCATAAGCACTACATTAAAGACAAATAAAATTGCCATAACGTGTAAGAAATGAGGGAATGCAATATCTGTGGTCTCATCAAGAATAACATATAGAATATATAAAACGGCTCCAGATAGTATTGCTATTTTCGCAGCTATTGCAGGTACTCTTTTCGTTAAATAACCTACTACTATAATGGTCAAAATAGGTATGCTGTAACATCCGTTAACTTTTTGAAGATAGGTAAAAATGCTTTCCGCATGCTGCAAAAATGGTGCTATTACCATCGCAAATATGGCCAAAAATATACCGAAAGTTTTTCCCGCTTTAACTACTTGCTTTTCTGTAGCTTCTTTATTAACAAATTCTTTATAAATATCGATTCCATATAAAGTAACGGAACTATTTAAAGCACTGTTGAAAGAACTTAAAATTGCTCCGAACAAAACCGCCGCAAAAAATCCGACCAACGATAAAGGTAATACTTTGCTCACTAACATAGGATAAGCTTCATCTGCCTTATCTAATGTATTACCAAACATGTGAAAAGCTATGATTCCGGGTAGCACCACAATGAGTGGCCCTAATATTTTAATAAACGAGGCTAACAAGAGACCTTTTTGACCTTCCTTTAGATTCTTAGCTCCCAGTGCCCTTTGAATGATAGCCTGATTGGTTCCCCAATAAAACAGTTGTACTAACATCATCCCTGTAAATATTGTTGCAAATGGGATAGAAGATTCAGAGCCTCCGATAGCATCAAATTTTTCAGGATTATCTCTAAAAAGAACAGTTATACCTTCACCAATACTTCCTTCGCCAATTTCTAAAAGACCAAAAACCGGAATCATAATACCTCCAATTAAAAGTCCTACTGCATTAATCGTATCTGAAACTGCTACTGCTTTCAAACCTCCAAAGATTGCATATATAGATCCTACTATTCCGATTCCAAAAACACATATCCAAATGGCTAAATTTTTAGATACCCCTAAAAGTTCAGGCACATTAAACATGGTACTTAATGCCAGTGAACCGGTATATAAAACAATAGGTAAAAGTACAATAGCATATCCCGTTAAGAACAATCCGGATGTTATTGCCTTGGTTGCAACATCATACCTTCTTTCTAAAAACTGCGGTACGGTAGTCAAACCTCCTTTAAGGTATCTGGGTAAGAGAAAGATCGCCGTAATGACCATAGCAATTGCTGCTAAAGTTTCCCATGCCATAACTAACACTCCTTCCGTAAAAGCACTACCATTAAGACCTACGATCTGCTCAGTAGATAAATTAGTCAATAACAAAGACCCGGCTATTACTACTCCAGTCAAACTTCGGCCTCCTAAAAAATACCCGTCAGAGGTATTTTCATCTGTTTTTAGTGTTGCCAAATATGAAATAACTGCTACCAGTAAAGTGAATCCTAAGAAAGAAATAATACCCATTGTTCGTGTTTTAGAAATTAAATATAGAGTATTTAAATGTAAAACTCCAATTTACCTGTATAGGAGTAAAAATGTTAAAAACAGAAGATAAATAACTCTATTTGAGAAGAAAACAGTTAGTCATTTAATTTAAAACAAGGTTAAAAAGTAGAAATGTTGTGTTTATGTATAGGTTAAATCTATAAATCAACAGGATCATTTAATCGAATACTTTCTATTTTTAAAGGTTATACGAAACCTTTTTGGGTTGCAGTAATAATTGATTTACTTTTGAGTCTTTATACCAAAAGCAAAACAAATACGATTATCGATTGATGAAAGCATATCATATCATAGGAATTATACTGATCTCCCTTTTTTCTTGTAAAAATGAAGTAGCTCAAAATACTTCTTCTCAAAAAATAGAAAAGGAGTTAGACAGTTTGTCAAAATCTCAGTCTAAAATTAAACTTTTACCCCTGTCGCCGGGGACAATGGAAAAAATGGCTTCATTTGATGACTTCAAAAATTTTAAGTCACTTATTGAAACTATGGAGACTTCTAACCCATACTATATTAAGCAATATGCGGATAGTATAGATGTTTTGATTTCTACAGTATCAGAAAATTTATCAGAAGATCTTGAAACCAAACCCATACAATCCAGATTAAAGTTGTTAGCTACAGAATCCGGATTATTAAAGGATATAGCAGAAGAGCCTTACCCCCAATCCGAGCAATTACTAGAGGCCAATACCAAACTGCTTATGGCATATAATAGCCTGGCCATTCAATTAAATGAATTATCTCTTGCTATACCAGAAAACATAGAAAAAGAATTACTGAAAACTGCTGAAAACTTAAGAGATTCAACTGAAACACCATTTAAAGATGAAAATTAGTTTAAAATCGCATATTAACACGTTGCTTTTTGTTTGCTTAAGCATTTTTTACGTACAAAGCTCAATTGCCCAAGAAATTGAAAAACAAGATATACATCAAAACCTCGAGAAATGGCATAAAGCCGCATCAGATGCAAACTTTTCTGAATATTTTGGATTAATGACCAATACTTCCATTTTTATAGGTACTGATCCAACAGAAAATTGGTCTTATGAAGAATTTAAAACTTTTGCAAAGCCTTACTTTGATAAAGGGAAAGCATGGAGTTTTACCACATTAGAAAGAAATATATTTATAAGCAAAGGTAATAAGGTAGCATGGTTTGACGAATTACTGGACACACAAATGGGTATCTGCAGAGGAAGTGGCGTTGTCATAATCGAAGACGGTATGTGGAAAATTCAGCATTATGTCCTATCTATCGCAATACCTAATGAAAATGTAAAAGAAATTACAGCCCTTAAAAAAGCCTTTGACACTAATCTTATGACCAAATTAAGGGCTAAAAAATAAATTATTATAACATATATTTTAAAGCCAAAATAAAATTTCTTCCTGCCGCAGCAATTCCTGAAGAATATGGCCTGTAACGCTGATCTGTAATGTTTTCGATCGAAAATGTTGCTTCAATATGCTCATTAAACTGATATTGAGATCTCAAATTTAATGTATACCATGATGGTGAATAAGGATTACCATTTTCATCTTTAGCATATAAGAAATCATTATTTTGCTGAGAGGGGGCTAGCTCATCAAAATCAAATTGTCCGTTATATTCAGAGAATGCGTCTATCTTCCATCGTTGACTGGTATAGGTCAAATGGGTGGAACCAAACTGAGGAGAAACATGTCTTGAGGGCGCTACAGAACCATCGTCTAACTCCTCTTCACCACCAACAAAAGTATACTGTGAGGAGAACTTAAAATGTTTAGCAAAGTCATATCGCAGACCCGCCTCAAAACCATACACCTTAGCATTTGCTGCATTTTGGATTGCCTGCACATTACTTGGCTCTCCCTGATAGTCTATGACTGTTTCTCCATTTAAACTAAAATCCCTACGCACTAATGCATTATTTAAAAAAGTATAATACGTCGCTACATCTATAGTAAGATTGTCTACAAGGTTTAGTCTTACCCCTAATTCCCCGTTATAGGAGTATTCCGGTTTTAAATTTGGATTAGGAACCACAACAGAACCCGGCTCTGAATCAAAAATTTTACCGACATCATCAATATTTGGCGCTCTAAACGCTGTAGAAAAATTTAGTTTCCATTGTAATTTTTCATTAGGTAACCAACTAAATCCTGCTGTACCGGTTAATGCATCCGTATCTATATCCGCTTCTTCAAATGGAAAGTCATAAAATTCATCGTTAAATGTAGAGTTGAGAATAATTCTGTTATACCTCAGACCTCCCTGAAAACGTAGTTTTTTATTGAATTTATGTTTTAAACTTGCATAGGCAGCAACTGATTGCCAGCTAGAACCATCAGGATACCTGGAGGGTGCATCTTGTATGCCGCCTGTAATGATATTCTGACTTGCTCCTTCAGAACGGACAAGGTTCAAGATATATTCAAATCCATAGTATAAAGAAACTGCTTCACTGAACTTTTTTTCAAAATCGAAATTTATGGACGAAACATCCACCTTTTCTCTCGTTTTATTAAGCACATCACTCCCAAAATTGCGATCATTCCGGCTCTCTTCAAAATATTGGTAGGAATTGGTTACCTTTAATTGATTATAAAGAATACTTCTGGATTTATGATATACCTGTAAGTTTCCCATGAACCATTTTTGAGGACCATAGTACCACTCCGCTGAACGCAAATTACCATTACTTCTTCTGATCAACCTATCGTATCTGGGGTAATCAGAAGTTGTGGAGTAAAGTAACCCTAAATTCATATCCCAGTTTTCATTAGGAACATAATCGATCTTCTGTAAAAAGTTGATTTGATCGTATCCTGTAAACACTTGTTTTTCTGGATCTTCATTTTGAATTACCACATCCTCGCCATTAATTCTTACTACATAATCCGGTCTCAGATAATCATCAGGTCCATGACTTCCCATTTTTAAGTCATCAAAATTTGTATAACTCACACTAGTAAGAAAGGCCCATTTTTCTAATCCATAATTAAGATCTATATGGCCCGTTTTCTCATTACTGGCACTAGCGTATCTTGTACTAACTGAACCACCAAAATTGGCCTTATCATTTGTTCCAAAAGAAGGTTGTTTTGTGTAAAAGTTCATTACTCCTCCCACCGCATCGCTACCATATACGACCGATCCGGGACCTAAAATCACTTCAGTTCTATCTACAGCAAATGGATCTAGGGAAATGACATTTTGAATGTTTCCTCCTCTAAAAATAGCCGTATTCATACGTACACCATCTACTGTTAGCAATAGCCTGTTTGTAGAAAATCCTCTAATCATGGGGCTACCTCCTCCTAACTGACTTTTTTGAACAAAAACCTGACCACTACTTTGTAGTAAATCGGCTGAAGTTTGGGGAGTACCAAAGGCTATTTCATCAGAGGAAATACTCACTATCTTTTGTGATATGTCCTTCTGCTCCTGTTTCCATTTAGAAACAGAAATAATTACTTCTGATAATGCATTTTCATCAGTTTCAAGAAAAATTTTATACCCCAATCTTTTCAATTTCGACTTTACTATAGAAAATTTTTGATGGGATACATGGGCAAAATATAGCATTTCATTATCTGAAAATTCTGTAATATCAGCTTTACCGTCAAAATCAGTAATGGCACTTTTTGACTTTATTTCATTGTAGATAGCTACATCCGGAAGAAGTTGACCTGTACTCTTATTATAAACTTTTACGGATTGAGCATTAATTATTAAACCCAGCATTAAAAAGAAAGCTGTAGTGAGTAGTGATCGCATGTTATTTAAAAATTTCATTTAGCACTGATAATGACTTTGGTTTTTTGAACTCATGGAGATGCAACTCATAGTACATAAGCAAAAAACTAAGCAAATCAGCCCTGATTTTTTTGGTTAATTTAGTCTTCGATAATTCATCAAAATTCGTGCCCAAAAACACCTTTAAATAATCTATAACATCTCCTTCAAAACAAAGATTATTATTGGCTTGAGCCACAAAATTACCTTCCTGAAGATCAAAGAAAGTTCCTGAATTATCTGTTGTATCCGGATAAAAACCCAGGTATTGTGTCAATTTGATTAAAAAAAGAATATGAAAATTGGCAACATCATCTTGATTATCTAACCACTTTAAAGAGGTTTCTAAGTAATTATATAAAGCTTCATTTTTTTCTTCTTCCTTAATTGAATTTTTGAGCATTTCTGCCAGAAAAAAAACGATTGCATTTTTTACAAAATCCAGCTGCAGTGATTTATACGGATAAGATACTTTTGCCTCTCTTAACCGCTCCAGAGTTCCCTTATCCTTATGTACAGCTTCAACTTCTATGATAGACAGTGGTTGAAATAATGAAGATTTAATCTTACCCCGTTTAGATTTTAACACACCTCTAAGTAAATAGGATTTTAAACCATTGCTTTTTGTATAGAGCTTAACGATCAAATCAGATTCACTATACTTTAGAGCGTGCAGCACTATTGCAGGAGTTTTAACGATCATTATCTCACTATCAGCAATTTAGAAACTGTAGTTTCTGTAGCATCCTCACCGGTAATTAGAATAAGATAAACTCCTGATGCTACTTTATGTCTGCCAAAAGCAGTAGTATCCCATTGTATACTTCCTCCATCGCTAACTTCTTCGTATACCAAATTACCTTCAATATCGGTTATTTTAACATTTGCTCTCGCTGTAAGCCCTCTAATCGTTACCAGACCATTATAACCAGGCCTAACCGGATTAGGAAAGGCAATGACCTTATCAAGATTTTCTGTGGGTCCGGTAGCAACTCCTTTAAACTCTAATAATCCCTTTTCCGTGGCAAAAAACACTGCCCCATTTGAATCATCTACAGTGATGTCAAGTACATTATTGGATGGTAAAGGGGAATTAGCTGTTGTAAAATGCTGAAAAGTTTCCTGCCCATCGGCAGATAAATAGAAGACACCAGAAAAACTGGTGGCAACCCATTTATTATTTGCACCGTCAACCTCAATATCGGTAATAAACTGATCGAAAAGCAATTCCTGCGGAACGCCTTCATCATCAAGTATTATAATTTGTTCTGCCTGCGGATTACTTTCGTCAAAAGTTCTTGTAGCATTAAAAATAACACGTATGCCTTGACTGGTACCTACCCAAATTTGATTATTCTGGTCAATTTCAATGGTTTGTACATTATTACTAGGCAAGTTAGCACCTTCTCCCTCGCCTGAAATACGGATTAATTTTCCGTCACTAATTCTATATCCGATTATTCCATTTAGAAATGTCCCAAAAAAAACATTACCACTTCGGTCCAATTCTATTTCACTGAAGCCTAGATCAGCTGAAGTATCAGATATAACACTACTTAAGTTAATGTTTGTGGTCTGCGCTGTTTCTGGATCAAAGAGTTTTAGTCCATTATCAATTCTTGAATTTAATACCCAAAGTTCTCCGGATCTATTAAAAATTGAGCCATTAAGACGAACAACCTCCTCTCCGGGTACTAAAGTTTCAAATCCACTATTTGTTGTATTATATAGATTAGTGACTACATTATCCTTAACCCTAAGTAAACCATCCTGAAAACTACTAATAAAAACTTCTTCTGGATCATTAGGATTGATCGTAATATAGCTCAGGGATGTAGCACCTAAAACATTTTCTTTTGGAATATTTAACCAATTGTCAGATGTTAACCTACTAATTCCTCTTTGCTTTAATGGAAATGGATTATAAGAACCACTATAATCTCCGTATACTACCCATAAATCGTCATTATTAGCTTCTAATGCAAAAGGATCATTAGACAACGGCCCTTCAGGACTTAAAGTATCTACATTTGCCAGGTCTATATTGCTTATTTCCAATAAACCAGACTCCTGAGTACCTAGATACCAATTTCCGTTATAAATCAACGATGTATTCAATACAAAAGTATTTTCAACACTACTACTGATAGAGGCTACTTGTGTAAAATTTGTATCGTAGGAAATGGACGTCTGAGCAGAAGAAATTATCAAAGAATCCTCCAATACTTGTACGTCCGAAATTAGGGTTGGATTTGTAATTTCGAGGGAGAGTGTTCCGTTAGCGTATGTGCTGATCGTATTGTTATTTTGCCATACAACAATTTGATTGTTTAGTATATACACTCCAAGAAATCCTCCTGCAACTAAAGTATTCCAAGAATTAAAATCAACAAGATTAGTACTGTTTACATCTGCAGAAAACAAACCATTTGAAGGGGTAGATACAAATATTTCATTGCCCAGAACTACAACTCCTGATACCTCTATTTGCGATCCTCCCGGACCAATAAAAAAGGTGTCTCCAAATTCGATATTATCTAAATTAAATTCAATTACCCCAAAACCCGTAGCTATGAATAACTTATTCTGATATTCGTAAAATTGATTAATTGATTTTTGATTAGGAGATATGGTCGGTTTATTCACTATATCAACGAATGTCCTTACGGTTCTATCATTAAAAACTACTTCAATTGTACCATTATCATAGCCTATAAAAATAAGATCGTATACAGAGCTATAGTAAATAGAGGAAATTGCCTCACCAGAAAGACCATTTACGGTAGTAATCGCTTCATTGCTGTCAGTACTAATGTCATAAAGGAATACAGCGTTATCTGCAGCGGAGTATATGATATCTTCACTAATCTGAAAATCTGCAATAGTATTAAAAGAATAATGTGCTGTCCATTGACTATTAAAGTCCTGAGCAAAAACTAAATTAC
>NZVW01000060.1 GCA_002697475.1 Aquimarina sp.
ACCGTAACTCTTAAAATGATGTCGGGGTGGCAGGATTCGAACCTGCGACCTCCTGCTCCCAAAGCAGGCGCGATAACCGGGCTACGCTACACCCCGAAAAAATCTGCGGAGAGACGGGGACTCGAACCCCGGCAACACTTTCGCGTTGACAGATTAGCAATCTGCTGCATTACCACTCTGCCACCTCTCCTATAAGATCTTTTTAAGAACTTCGCACTATGTTTTCAAATGCGGATGCAAATGTAGTTTATATGTATCTACAATGCAACATTTTTTTGGCATAATTTTAGAATTGTTTGAGATCAATTTATAAATTTTTGAAAATCAGTTTTTTTGAATATTGTTAAAATTAATTTTTGAATAATAAAAATGATCTTTTAGCGCTTATGCTATCAGATTTAATAAGAATTTTATCTTTGTAAAACTTGACCTAATTCTAATCCTATGATGAATTTAAATACATTACCTGCTTATAGATTTATATTCCTAGTGGCATTTATTGCTTGTAGTGCCAAATCTGCTTTTGCTCAGAAACCTGTTTTACTGGAAGATTTTAAATTTACTACAGGCGAAAAATATAAGCGTATCAAGAATATTAACACCTATCTTTTTGCATCCGGGGATCATATTTTGTCGCTAAAAAAGGGTAGAAATGATATGACCGTTCAGCGTTTTACGGCAAAGGATCTTAAGGAAGATGTAAAATTGCGGCAAATAATAGAGGACAAAGGTGATTTTCAGACGGCAATGAAACTGGGTGAAAAGGTAGTTTCGTTTTATACCGTTCGGGATAAATTGTATGGTCAAAAGGTAGCGTTCTCAAAAATAGTGGCAGAACAACCGATTCTTATAGGAAGTGATAAAGAAAGTATAGATAATGACTTTGGTTTCAAAAGTACGTATGGTTTTGATGCAGGAGGAAGAATAAATAAGTTCGGAATAAAGAAATCAAAAGATGGATCAAAAGTAGTTGTTGTTTTTAGAATTAAAACCGATGACGATCGAGCCGATAAAATAGGAGTAAGTGTATACAGTAGTTCTCTGGCTGAATTATGGAGCAGAAAGATTACTATGCCATTTCCGTCTGCTGTTATGGAATATGAAGACTTTATGGTGGACAACAATGGAGATTTTTACATGACAGCTTCTATCTTTAATTCAAAAGATGCAAATAAAGACAAATTAGATTCCTCTTATAGAACTGAATTTTATAAAGTAAAAGGAAGTGATAAAGAATTGGTGAGTAGCGAAATTAAACTGTCTTCAAAAGTAGTATCTAATGCAGTGATTGAGGAACATAATGGAGCTATTAAAGTAGCAGGATTCTATGCTGACAATAGTAATCGAAAAGAGAGTAGTGGAGTTTTTGTCTCTAATGTAGATCAGTCAGGTAAAATAATGACTACGATACAATCTGATTTTCCTTCTCAGAAGGTTGAAGAATTACTTGCAAATCGAGAAGCGCGTATTGCTGAAGGGACACAAGATAAAGATGATAAAAGTGATTTTGAAAACATAAGAGTAAATGAGGTCATTTTTACGAATGGCGCGTATACGATTCTGGGAGAGCAGCGATATGTAGAAGTGTTTACAACATCCAGTTCTTCCGGTTCAAGAACATCTTATAAATATTATTACAGAGATATCCTCGCTACACAATTATCTGATAAAGGAAATATTAACTGGATGCATAAATTACCTAAAAGTCAATTGGGTTCTGTTGGTAAAAGAAGTATGTCCTATATCCATTCTTTGCATCAAAATAAACATTATCTGTTTTTTGTTGATGACTTTACCAACCTTAAGAGATCTTTTGAAGAATTTCCTCAACGTTATTATGATGGCAAAAAGGAGTTTATTTATATGACAACATATATTATCGATAATAGTACAGGTCAAGTTAGTAAAGAGGCAATCTTAACCGGTAGCGACATTAGAAACTCCAGATTGGATGCTATTGAGCTGAGTAAATATGGAACTTTATCTGATGGAACTCGGGTTTTTGAAGTTTTTGATGGTAAGAATAGTAATCTTTTGGTTAAAATATCCTATGCAAAAAAGTAAACTAAAGTATTCAATTTTTATTCTAACCTTCTTTTTTTGTGTAAAGATGATGAACGCCCAGGATGTTCTTACACTTAGAGATGCATTTAAAGTAGCTAGTCAATCAAAAGCGCAATCCCAAAAGTTTCTGGAATTGGCTGAAGATGCATATTCAGAGGATAAAAGTGCTGTAAAACAAGGTTATCTGGGAGTGGCATTAGCTGTTAGCGCATCTTTTTCAAAGAATATATTTACCAAAATAGGAGATTTCAATAAAGGTAAAAAGATGATTGACCAGGCGATTGAGGTGGATGGTAAAAATATAGAATTACGTTTAATTCGCCTAGGTATACAGGCTAATGCACCAAAGATTGCAGGTTATTATCGCAATATTGATGAAGATAAAGACTTTATCAAAAAAAACCTGTCTAAAGTAAATGATCAGAATCTTAAGCAATTTATTCAGGGCTTCATAGATGACACTGATGTTTTTTAGAAGGAAGTAAAATCTGACATTTTTAACTTTTGCATGTATTATTAACATTCTTTTTCGTTAATACTTCTTAATTAGGGTTAAACCAAGTTAAATCACTTGACTTTTTTTTCTGTGATAGTATATTGGTAGTGTATTGATTGACAAATCCGTACAACACAAATCAGAAAAAAGTATTAACCTTAAAAACAAACAAATGTCAAAGACAACAAATACAGTATTAGGCGTATTAGCAGCATCAGCAGTTGGAGCTGCATTAGGAATTCTATTTGCTCCTGATAAAGGAAGCAGAACTAGAGGAAAAATCCAAGAAGGTGCTAATAGAGTAAGAGATGGTTTTGTAGATAAAGCAAATTATCTTGGAGATGAAATTTCTACTCGTTTTACAGCTACTAAAAATCAGATTCTTGGTGAAACTGAAGATTTAGTAAATACAGCAAAAGAAAGAAACGAAGAAGAGTTAAGTCATTTAGAGAATAAGCTAAATTCTATGAAAGATCGTAATAGTAAGATTAGTGCCAACTAGCCAATGCGTAACGGCTATATTCTAATTAGAATACCACGCATTGAACTAGTTTATTAATCTTAAAATTACACACAATGAAAAATTTCAAAAGTTTATTTTTAGCGATCACCTTTTTTGTTCCATTTACCTTTTTTGCTCAGGAAACTGAAGTAGAAAAAGAGCTTACTAAAGAGACTATGGTAAAAACTTATAAGGTAGATAAAGGAAATATGACGATACCTTATGAGGTGAAAATTAAAAATAAAGTTGAACAACCGATTAAACTCGAAAAAGAAGATAAAAAAGAATTAAATCAAGATAGAATTGTCGATACTGATAAAATGGTCACCAAGTCCATTTGGATTGATTCAGATGTAGATGATATGTATGACAATTATATTGAATTATCTTATGTGAAGGAGGCAGATGAAGACTTTATGATTGAATCTAATACTAAAGGATTCGTTATTAAGGTTAGAGGAAAAGAGATGAATTATTCTTTTTTGGATAAAGAGTATGTAATTAAAGAAGAAGATAATAATTTCTTTATTATCACTGAGAGAGAATCTAAGTAATAGATAGAACGGTAATTAACTAACTATTAATTAGAAGTGCCCGAATAGGTTTTTAAAAAGACTTATTCGGGCATTTTCTATTTACTTTAATTACGGGGGCCTTTTTTTACCAAAATCTGGATAGAACAATAATTTTATTCTATTTTTAGGGTAAACTAATAAATCTAAACAACAATGAATAATCCGGACAAGCAAAATACCATTAGTAAAGATACTGCACAAGCCTGGACAGCTAAGTGGAGAGCCAGACATCCTAAGGCACCCAGAGCCTTTGTAATACCAGCAGCTGATTTTGTAGAAGTACTTAATGAAATTGGTGTTCTTAGTGATGCAGAGGCAGCACAGGCGCAGGCGAGAGCCAATAAACTAAATGCTAATGTAAGAGGGTACCTGGGGATTGATGCCAATAGTAATAGTGAAGATAAGATGATCTTTGTAGGCACAGAGGTGGATGATCAAGGTATCTATAGGGATATCATCGACGGTAAAGTTGATGGAAAAGATGGACAGAATGCTAAGATAGTAGGAGGCGATAATCCATCAAGCGGGATTTATGATTTTACGTTGCCATGTCCTACAGAATGCGATCCAGATAGTCCTCTTAATTAATAAAGTAGATGCGGTGGACTGTGCTTATTAGTATTGTAGGGACTGTATTTCTGTTGATCAATGTACTTTTATATTTTAAAAGCTTTGCTAAGGAAAGCAAAGCTTTTAAATTTTTTACTATATATCTTTGTAGTATGCTAGTCATACAAATCATCATGACATATTTTGTTTTGGTGATTAAAAAGCAGAATTTATTTCTCTCTCACTTTTACTTTATTTCTCAATTTATTCTGTTAAGTCTATTTTACGAAAGGATAATAGGGAAAAAATATTTAAGGGTAATTTTGTATTCAATACTATTCTTACTTTGTATTCAATATTATTTAAATCCTCAGTTGATTAGTCAATATAATTCTTTAGGTATTGGAGTAACCCAAAGCTTATTAATTTTATATTCTATATTATATTTAGCCAAATCTTTAAAAATTGATAAAATTGATTTTTTGATAATAAATGTTGGGTTATTGATATATCTAATAGTAAGTGTATTGGTTTTTGTGGCTGGTAATTTATCTCTAGATTTAAATATCCCTAAAAAGTTATACAGAATATTAATCTATATTAATTTAATCTTTTACATAATTTTCCAAACCCTAATCTTTATTGAATGGAGAAAGAATTATTACAAGAAGACGCTCAGATCATAGTGATTATACTCATCGCTATACTTATCCTACTGCTTATGGCAGGAGCGCTTATCGTATTCTTTTTCTTTTCCAGAAAAAAAATCATCAATGCAGAGCTTGAAAAAGCAAATCTGGAACTGAACTACCAGAAAAATTTGCTACATAGTACAATTGAAACACAGGAAAAGGAGCGTAAGCGCATAGCTCAGGATCTCCACGATGCCATAAGCTCTAAACTTAATATTGTAAGTTTAAGTACTAATGTACTTATAGATGGTAAAATCAATAAGCAGGAACAACAGGAGACATTACATCATATTTTAGAGATTACCACTAATACGCTGGATAGTTCCCGTAGATTGGCGCATAACTTACTGCCTCCCATATTAGAGAATTTTGGTTTACAAGCTGCTATGGAAGAGTTATGCGACGAGTTTAATAGCAGTAAAAAAGTTCAAGTGGATTGTGATTTAGAGTATCATAATTCTCTTGATAAGGATAAGGAGTTACATATTTTTAGGATTTTACAGGAGTTATTCAATAATTCCGTACGTCATGGTAAAGCTGAAAAGATTGTTGTGGTGATGCGAGATCAGGAGAAGATTACTATTGACTATAAAGACAACGGACAGGGTTTTGATACTGAGGCCGTTTTAAAGAAAAAGGGGATAGGTCTTAAGAATATTGAAAGCAGGGTAGAGATTTTAGGAGGAGAGATGTCTTATAGCAGTACTATTGGCAATGGATCGGAATTCCATATTCTAATAAATAAATAAATCTTATGTAAAAAAACAGACCCTAAAGAATGTTGATTTGTTGAAGCTACGATACATTGTAAATTTTAATAAATCATCAATTCTATTAAAAAACATAGCACTAAACTTTAAAATTTTCACCAATGAAGGATATGATAAAATTAGCTATAGCTGATGACGAAACTCTGTTTAGACAGGGATTGGCTATGGTATTATCCAGAGAAGCTAATATTAATATTGATATACAGGCAGAGAATGGTAATGACCTCCTAAAACAGTTAGAAAAAAATGAGTTACCAGAAGTAATTCTTATGGATCTTAAAATGCCTGATCTTAATGGGGTTGAAACTACAAAAATGGTACGTAAACTATACCCTGAAATAAAGATTATAGCCTTAACGAGTTATTACTCAAAACCTTTTATACTGAATATGATCGAACAGGGAGCAGTGGCCTATCTGGCAAAGAATGCAGCTCCGCAAGAAGTTATTCACACTATTAATGAGGTTGCAATTAAAGGATTTTATTATGATAAAAACGTCATGAGTATCCTGGAAGAGGTCTCCTTGAAATCGAAACATAACTCCAAAAAGAATGATGACTTTTTAACCCGACGTGAAAGGGAGGTCTTAAAGCAAATCTGCGAGCAAAAAACCACTACAGAAATTGCAGATGCCTTATTTATAAGTCCCAGAACTGTAGAAGGACATAGAAATAATTTACTACTAAAAACAGGATCTAAAAATATAGCCGGACTGGTAATTTATGCGATAGAGAATCAGATTTTTTTAAGTCAGGAAGAGTTATAACTTATTCTGGTTTAACACAATGAATTACTATTCTTTGATTGTCTCTGTTTGTGGTAAAAAATAAGTAATCGTTTCCGCCATCCCGGATTTTTAATTTCTTCCGTAAAACGAAAACGGGGTCTGGAAAATTACGTGTAGTAATATTAGCTTTGCTGATATTAAGCTTTTGTATTGTTTTTTTATGGTAGGGAATAACTGATTGTATTTTAAAAACCCTGCCTGGAAAGTCTATAAGTTTCGTATTCGTATACAAATGCGAGTGCTGATGTAATTTATTTAGATTATAATCTCTCCCTATACTCATAAATCCTCCGGATTTCATGATTGCTGCATTGGGTTCATAGAGGTATTTTTCCGGTAAGCCGTATTCAGCAAAAGTTGTCTGTTCATCACTAGGACTAAAGCTATATATTTCATTCTTAGTGCTAGTAATATTTACTGTTCTTAACTGTAATTGGCCGTCAAAATTCTTCTTTAAAATCCATAGTAGTTCTTTTACCTCATTGTTTACAGCTACTATATGAACTTCACATACGTTGGATAATTCTTCTAACCCTGCTTTAATGTCTAAAAGGGGAGATGTTTTTATGATAATATTATCTGCCTTTAAAAATAAGGTTGATAAGTGCTCAGGTACATTGGGGATACAGTCTTTTAAGAAAAAAACTTTACCCTTTACCTCATTGCGCCTCGATGGGTCGATATATATCCAGTCTAGGTCATTTGTTCTCTCTAAAACTTTAAGACCGTCTTCTAATTGCGTACTTATATTTTCAGCATTAAGTTTGGTAAAGTTATGCTTGGCAATAATGCTTAATTCACTATTAATTTCGCAGTGGATAATATTTTCAAAGTTTTTTGAAAAGAAATAAGAGTCTATACCTAACCCTCCGGTAATATCAATTAGTTTTTTACCCGTCACTAACGTGCTTTTATATTCAGCAGTAGTTTGAGATGAAGTTTGTTCCAAATTTAATTTTGGAGGATAATAGATGCTGTCGGTTTTGTATAAATAAGTAAATTTCTTTTTGGCAATTATTTTTCCCTGAATTTGCTGTGCTAATTCCTGTATAGAAATATCGTTAAAAGGACTTCCTGATAAAATAATCTTATTAATATCAGTTCCTTTTTCGACCTGATCATTAATAAAATCTTGTACTTCTTTATGAAATATATTGGGATTCACTAAATATCTTTAGTAAGTTTTTTTACAACTTTATATTCAGATAAAAACTCTTTAGCAATAACTTTCAAGGCAGTGTAGCTAGGTATAGCCACAATCATTCCTGCAATGCCAAATAATAACCCACCAATAATAATTACGAGAAAAATTTCTAAAGGATGTGATCGTACACTATTTCCAAATATTACAGGCTGATTTATAAAATTATCGATTAATTGCACAAACAGGTATCCTGACAGGATGTATATAAGCTTAGGGAGAATAAATGTGGAAAAATCCATTCCCAGATTGCTGGTGGTTGCCAGTATAATTATAAATATCCCACCTGCTAAAGGTCCGATATAGGGTATGATATTAAATATAGCAGCAATTAATGCAATAGCGATGGCATTTTTAATACCAAAAATGAGCAGCAATATCGTATAGAGTACAAATATTATAGTAATCTGAAGTAAGAGCCCTACAAAATATCTGGATAATAATCGCTTGATTTTATTAAAGGCATTTCTAAAGCGCATTTCATCATCCTTTGGAACCAAAGCAACTAAACTACTTTCAAGTAATTTACTGTCTTTAAGAAAGAAAAATGAAATGAAGAGTATTGAAAATATTCCGATCAAAACAGAGCCAAAAATGCCTAAAAATGAATTAATCGCATCGGGTATAGATCTAAAGTTTATAGAATCAATTAAATCTGATCGTTTAAGTAATTCTATAAATGATATCTCGTCAATTCTAAAATAGTCACTGATTTGTGAATTTAATTGCTCTAGATCATCACCAAAGTTTTCAATGTTGATATTTCCAACTACTTGTGCCTGTTCAACAACGATAGGAATAAAAAGTGTAAAGAACCCTGTAAATATTAAACCTATAATTAGTAAGGTAACTACTGCCGCAGAGGTATCATTAAATCGTAATCGTTTTTTAAAAAATACCGCAAGTGGTCTGCCCATTAAGGATATAACCGCTGCAAACGCCAAATAGATTAAAACTGATTGTATTTTATATAAAAAATAAAGAAGTAATGCAATACCTGTTAAAATGCCGATGGCTTTGAGTATACCAAAAGCAATTGTTTTCGAAGTTATTTGTCTCCTTTTCTCCATATACAGTTAAAAAACACTTGTAAGTTAAGTTATTCTTTTATTTTTAATTATCTCTTTTGGGTTTTAAAATTATATTTCAATTCAAAAAAGATAATTTTAAAGTTTCTTTATTCCTTTATCAGGATTTGATTAGTTATTTCATATAGTGCTATGCCTGTTGCTGAAGCTACATTCATACTGCTGTTTTTTCCGTACATATTAATATGTGTTACGTAATCTACTTCCTCCAGTACCTTAGCAGATATGCCAAAATTTTCCTCGCCAATGACTATGGCTATTTTATCATTTGGGTCTATTTTAAGTTCAGGAAGTGATACACTACTGTCTGTAATTTCCAAAGCGATAACTTTAAAGCCATTTTCCTTTAAAGAATGAACAACATCCAGGCAATTTTCATTTTCCTCATAGGGCACAAATTGGTACGTGGATCTCGCAGTCCGAATCATTCTTTTACTGATCACCGTTAAGTTTTGACCACAAAAGATAATCTTCTCGACACCAAAACTATCTGCTAGCCTGAAAATACTGCCTATGTTGGCCGGGCTATTAACCTGATCACACACTAACGTAATAGAAAAGCTTTTTTTAATAAATTCAGAATTATTGTGATGAAGTTGTGTGCTCATTAATGTTCAAAAACATATTTAATTATGTTGGCACCCATTTTGAGAGCCTTTAAGCGAACTTCCTCCGGATCATTATGTACTTCTTGATTTTCCCATCCATCTCCCAGATCACTTTCAAAAGTGAACAGCAGTATCAACCTATCTTCGTGATAAAGTCCTAAGGCTTGTGGACGCTTTCCATCGTGTTCATGGATTTTTGGTAACCCTTTGGGGAACTCAAAATAAGTGTTAAAAATATCATGATCAGGATTTAATTCCTCCAATTTTTTGTCTGGAAATACTTTTAGTAACTCTTTTCTAACAAAAGGCTCCATACCGTAATTATCATCTATATGCAGAAAACCTCCGCTAATGAGATAATCTCTTAAATTCTTGGCGTCCTGATCAGTAAAATACACATTACCGTGACCAGTCATATGGATATAAGGATATTGAAAAATGTCTGTACTTTCTGGCTTAACAGTTTCTGGAGTACTATCAATAGTAGTATTAATATTTTGATTACAAAAGCGAATAAGATTAGGCAAAGCTGTAGGGTTGCTATACCAATCTCCACCACCATTATAATGCAAAACAGCAATTTCCTGTGAGAAACTGTGTATAGAAACCATAATCAGGATTAAAAATGTAAGTTTTCTAATAACCATCGTCTAAAATAAAGTCTAAAAGTACTAAAATTAAGTAGATGATAAAGAAGGTTATTATTCTATTAACGCTATCCTTGACCTTTCAGGCTTATGCTCAAAAAAATAAATCAATTGTGGTTTTGGAGTTATTTACCTCACAGGGTTGTAGTAGTTGTCCTCCAGCAGATATATTATTAAA
>NZVW01000061.1 GCA_002697475.1 Aquimarina sp.
TTAATATTTCATATTTACAGAGCACAAAAATTAGATATAAGCAACCTTCATGTGTTAACACTATTTTATGATTTTATAGCAACTGAATTGCGTAATTTTCTATTTTGATTGCTCTTTTAGGAAGCTCATATAAACATTAAATGAAATTAATTAAGATCTTATGCATTAGTATTCTGATAATCAGTAGTAGCTGTAAAAAAGAAGTAGTACCATCTTATGATATAGTTATAGCTAATACGAATATTCTTAATATTGAAAATGGCAAATACTTAAAAGGCAGTATCTTTATTAAAGGAGATACTATAGCTGAAATTGTATCCGGAAAAGATCTTAGAAACTATACAACCGTATCTAAAATTGATGGAACCGGTAAATTTGTTTTACCGGGATTTTGGGACAATCATATCCATCTTAGAGGTGGAGATTCCTTATTTCATGAAAATAAGGATCTCCTTCCTCTATTTATTATCAATGGCATTACTACAGTAAGAGATGCTGGTGGAGATATGACCCCTGCTATACACCAATGGCAGAAGGAAATTGCTTCAGGAAATCTAATTGGTCCCACTATTTACACAGCTGGACCAAAAATAGACGGTCCTGACCCTACCTGGGCCGGTTCAATCGAAGTAGACTCCATTTCTGATATAAAAAAAGCATTGGATTCTTTAGCAGCTTTAAAGGTAGATTTTGTAAAGCTGTATGACAGTAAAATCAATGGAGATTTATACTTAAGAACCATACAACAGGCAACTAAACGAGGGATGATTACTTCAGGTCATATGCCTTTCTCCGTAGAATTGGGAGATGCTATCGAATCCGGTTTAGGGGCCGTAGAACATTTATATTATATTCTGAAGGGTTCGTCTTCTCAAGAGCCAGAGATTACATCAGCCATTAAAAATAATGAAATTACGTTCTGGGAAGCCATGAGCACCTTGACAAAAACCTATAATGATTCCATCGCGGCAATAAGGTTTAATCAACTAAATGATCATAATACCTTTGTAGTCCCTACAATGCATATAGGAGATGTACTAAGTCATCTTGATGAAGTTGATCACAAAAAGGATTCTTATCTAAAAATTATGGGACAGGGAATCAAAAAAACGTATGCAGGTAGGATTAAAAGAGCAAAGAGCGCTACTGAAAATGCAAAAAAATCAAGAAAAGAGCTCAACGCTTTTCTTACAACATTAGTAAAATCTTTAAATGAAAGTAATGTGCAATTACTAGCAGGCTCCGATTGTGGGGCTTATAATTCTTATGTATATCCTGGAATTTCTTTACATAAAGAATTGGAAGCATTGCAGAAAGCAGGTTTATCTCCGTTAGAAGCACTTAAAACCTCAGCGTATAACGGAGCTCGATTTTTAAAAAAAGAAAACTTAAAGGGTAGCATTGAAGTAGGTAAACATGCTGATTTAGTGATTTTGAACTCTAATCCCTTAAAAAATATAAGTAACACCAAAGACATCGATCTGGTTATTAAATTAGGAATGTTATATAACCCTAAAGAAATAGCAAAAAGATATAATTGTTCTGATTGTTTTCAATAAAACATAAAGAAACACATACACATTTATTAACCAAACCAAACATAAAATGCATCTGGCTCAGGTAAATATTGCAGAAATGAAAGCTCCGATTAACGATCCTATCATGGAGGATTTTGTTAATAATCTGGAAAGAATTAACACGTTAGCAGAAAAAAGTCCTGGATTTATATGGCGCTTAAAAGGAGATGATGATAATGCTAGCGCAGTTCGTGTATTTGAATATGATTTTTTGATTATTAATATGTCGGTGTGGGAAGATGTAGATAAACTGTATGATTTTACTTATAACACAGCGCATATGGAAATTCTGAAACGCAAGAAAGAGTGGTTTCAGCATATGAAAAAAATGCATATGGCATTCTGGTATGTAGAAAAAGGATATGCTCCTGACCCGGAAGAAGCAAAAGAACGTTTAGATTATATAAGAATGCACGGAGAAACACCGTATGCTTTTAGCTTCAGAAGTAACTTCAGTATTGAAGACTTTAAAAACTATAAAAAAATATAATATATAAATTATGTCTGCTATTCTTAAAATAAAATCTTTGACGTTTCCCTGGCAAACTGATGACCCTTTCCTCTTCTGTGCCTATCATAGAGATGAGTATCCTGAGGGAAATTCAGAAATGGGACCTAAAGAAAGTCTTCAGGGCAGACCATTGGGGCAAGATTTCAACCCTAACCAAAAATGGAGAATGTATCATGGGACTAAAGTTCCCGGCTTTCCTGCTCATCCGCATTTAGGCTTTGAAACAGTAACCATAGTTGAAGAAGGTCTTGTAGATCACTCTGACTCTCTTGGTGCCGCTGCAAGATTTGGCAATGGCGATGTACAATGGATCACTACTGGTAGAGGTCTTCAACATTCAGAGATGTTTCCTTTACTCCAACAGGAAAAAGATAATCCTTTTCTTCTATTTCAAATATGGTTAAACCTACCAAGAAAAAGTAAAAAGGTAAATCCATATTTTAAAATGATCTGGAACGAAGATATTCCAGTGAAAGAGGTAATGGATAAACAAGGAAATGCGTCAAAAATTAAAATAATTGCAGGCAACTATGAGGATACCATAGCACCATCGCCTAATCCAGATTCCTGGGCAGCTGATCAAAGTAATGATGTAGCGATTTGGATCATTACATTATCTCCTGAAGCTAAGTTTATACTCCCTAAAACGGATAAGGATACTAAAAGATCTCTCTATTTCTATAAAGGTTCAGAAGTATATGCAGAGGATTTTACAATCCCCGAGAACCATCAAATCCTATTGAAACCAGAAGAGGATTTATTATTAAAGAACGGTAATGAAACGGCATATCTGCTGCTTTTACAAGGCAAACCTATCAACGAGCCCGTTGTGCAACAAGGTCCATTTGTCACTAATTCCGTAGGAGAAATCAAACAAGCGATTATGGATTTTCAACAAAACGAATTTGGTGGTTGGCCCTGGTCCTCATATGATAATGTCCATAGTAAGGATGTAGGTAGATTTGCCATATTTCCTGATGGTTCAGAAGTTTTTAAGTAGTCTTTTAAATAACATTACAACAACTGCCATTCTTAATATTTTTTCTTTCGTAAGAAATGTAATATCTTTAATACACGTATGAATGGTCCTAAGTTGATTACTTAACCGGTAACCTATGCATAAAAAACTACGATCAACTTTACTATACGCGATATTTTTATTGCTTTTTTTTTCCTGTTCCAATAAAGTTGATCTAAGTACAGAGGAAAAACAATGGCTGTCTGATACTGAAGAAGTAAAAGTCGGACTTTTTCCTTATTACCCTCCTTATCAGTTCATCAATGAACAAGGTGAAATCGATGGTGTCTTTATCGATTACCTTAATGAATTGGAGAGCAAAATCGGTTACAAATTCAAAAGAGTACAATACAAAGATTGGTTAAAACTTATCGAAGATTCTAAATCGAGCAATTTAGATATAGTACTTGAAATTCAAAAAACGGAAAGCCGTGAAGAGTACTTGAATTTTTATGCTGAGCTTTTTAAATCTGCTCAGGTTATCGTAACCAAAAAAGATCTGTCTAATATTAATAGTATTAAGGACTTAAAAGGCCTTAAAGTTGTAGTCCCCAATGAATATTCAATCCATCAAATTTTAAGAAAAAAATACCCTGATCTCACCATAATGAATTTAACAGACGATCAGGAATGTCTGGAAGCCGTTGCATCAGGCGAAGCAGATGCCTATGTAGGCCCTAAAGCAGTGGCTAATTATAATATCAGAAAATTAAATCTGGATGATCTTAATATAGTCGTAGAAACTAAACTAAATTATGAACCCAGCCTGGCCGTAATTAAGGATAAACCAATACTTAATTCTATTATTAAGAAAGGCGTTAATAGCTTTTCATTAAAAGAAAAACAAGCCATCTTAGACAACTGGCTATTCAATGTCATTCAGCCCTTTTATGAGCGTCCGATGTTTTGGATAGGCATAGTCTGGGTTTTTGTAATTCTGGTTATTGCCATGTTTTTGATAAACATGCTTCTTAAATATAAGGTTGCAGAAAAAACAAAAGCCCTAGTTCAGGCTAAAGATCTTGCTGAAGAGAGTGATCGGTTAAAAACCAATTTTATAAGAAATATCTCCCATGAGATAAGAACTCCAATGACTGGAATTATAGGGTTTTCTGAAGCTCTTAAAAATCCGGATTTAACTAAGGATGAAAGAAATGAATACACCAATATCATCATCAATAGCGGCAAAGAGTTGTTGAGTACAATAGAAGATATTCTTGAAATATCAAGATTAAGAAACCGGGAAATTATTGTTACTCCTGAAAAAACAAATTTGATTGTCCTTATTGAAATGCTTTTTTCTGTATATCAAATTAGAGCAAAACAAAAGGGTATCAAATTAATCCTGGATAACAAACTTCCTGCACAACAACATCTCATTAGTATAGACAAATCGAAGTTGAAAAAGATATTGAGCAGTTTAATAGATAACGCTATAAAATTTACAGAAAAAGGTCACGTTACGGTCTGCTGTAACAGGGATGAAGATTTTGTTTCTATTGATATAAAGGATACTGGAATCGGTATTGCTCCAAAAGATATTGAAACTATTTTTAATAGTTTTAATCAATCTGAAAAAGAAATTTCAAAAAATTACGGTGGCCTAGGTCTTGGACTTACCATCGCCAGAGAAAATTCTGCATTATTAGGAGGGGAAATTGGACTGAAATCTGAATTGGGCGTAGGCACAACCTTTACACTAAAATTTCCTTACATAGAAGCCGTACATCCTTCAGAAAATAATAGCTTAGAAGCATCCACTTCCATATCACATGGTAAACATATCGTGCTTATAGCAGAAGATGGAGATGTAAATTTCTTATTCCTGCAGATGATCTTACAGAAAATGCAAGGTTATACATTTACCATTCACAGAGCAAAAAATGGTAAAGAAGCCGTAGATCTGTGTCAGGAAAACAAAATGATTGATCTGGTACTTATGGATATCAAAATGCCTATAATGGATGGTTATGACGCAACCCGAGCTATTAAAAAAATAAGGCCTGATCTAAAAATTGTAGCACAAACTGCCTATTCTACAGAAGATGATATCAAAAAAGCCTTAGATGCAGGTTGTGATGATTTTTTATCCAAACCTGTAGATCAAAATAAGCTGAAATCGGTTTTGAACAATCACTTCAATTTTCTTTCCAATAAAACCTCTTCATAGTTTGAAGATTTCAAAATATCATCAATTCGTTAGTTTCCTGAAAACACCTCTGCTATGTCAAGATAACTTAAACTCCATAGAGCAATTGCATATACCTATTCAGGAAATTGACACAGACGAATTAGAAGACTACATCAATTTCCCTGATAAAGAAGTTTTAGGTAAAAGAATTGAAAGATTATTTGAATATTATCTGCAACAGCATCCGAATTATGATGTACTGGCAAAAAACATTCAGATTATAGATGATAAAATTACCATAGGGGAACTGGACTTTATTTTTTTAGACAGAAACAATGACAATAGTATTCACTTAGAGCTGGTGTTTAAATTTTATCTTTATGATCCTACAGCAGGTAAAGAGCTGGAACGATGGATAGGTCCTAATAGAAAAGACCGATTAGTTGATAAGTTATCTAAGCTAAAAGAGAAACAGTTGCCATTACTTTTTAAAGAAGAAACTCAGTCAGCGCTCAAAAAACTATATATAACTCCTAAAAAATGGACCCAAAAAGTCTGTTTTAAAGCTAACTTATTTATACCTGTTAGCTATAAAAATAAACCTTTTCCTATTATCAATAATACTTGCATATGCGGGTATTGGATACCTGTAAAAGAATTTCAACAAAAAGAATATCAAAACTATTTGTTTCATATCCCTGAAAAGAAATATTGGATGGTCGACCCGAAATACAATGAAGAGTGGGATAATTTTGAGAACATATATCCTGAAATCGATAGACTCATACGAATAAAAAGATCCCCCCTACTTTGGCTTAAAAATAAAGAGGATCAATATTTTAGATTATTTATTGTGTGGTGGTAGACTACAGTCCTTTGATATAACTTCCGTATAAATCATTAAAATGGAAACCTTCAGAAAGCCTATGTTTACTCAATTTCTTATATTCAACCAGTCCCCATAGTACAAACTCTTTTACAAAGTATATTTCTGTCTCACCCAATTCCGGTTGGTACTTTTTGATGAGTTTATCTAAAGGTTTAACAGCATCCAATTGTTTTTTATATTCTTCATCGGTAGCTTCGTCAAGTAGCTCAAAACCATTTTCATCAAAAAACCAGTCAATAACTCCCTGATAAGGACTTTCATAATCCGATTTTTCAAGTTTCTCAATTTTTGGGAAATAAGATTCAAATAATGTTTTAACTGCGTTACTAATGAGAGACATGGCTACACTGGCGGCACCCTCCTGCTCGCCCTCGTATACCAATTCTACTTTACCAGTGATAGCAGGTATTACCCCAACAAAATCACTTAATCTTACTGTAGTTTTTGTATCACCTGATTTTAAAGCTCTATATTCTGCAGTACTTAACAGATTTTCATATGCAGTTATACTCATCCTGGCGCTCACCCCGCTTTTATGATCTATGAATTCACTATCCCTGGCTTCAAAACTGATCTGTTCTAATAAATCCTTAGCTATTTCAGGAACTATAACAGTATCTGATTGCCTATCATCAAGTCGTGCTTCCTGAGAGGTTATGGTTTTTGCTATTTCAATGCTTTCAGGATAATGCGTTAAAATCTGGGAACCAATTCTGTCCTTTAATGGTGTAACAATACTACCTCTATTGGTATAGTCTTCAGGATTGGCAGTAAAGACAAATTGAATATCTAAGGGAAGTCTCAACTTAAACCCTCTGATTTGTATATCGCCTTCCTGCAAAATATTAAATAAAGAAACCTGAATACGAGCTTGTAAATCCGGTAATTCATTAATTACAAAAATCGATCGGTTAGCTCGGGGAATCATCCCAAAATGGATAACCCTATCATCGGCATAACTTAATTTTAAATTTGCTGCCTTGATAGGATCAACATCTCCAATAATATCTGCCACGGTTACATCCGGAGTTGCCAGTTTTTCTGCAAACCTTTCTGATCTGTGCAACCAGCTTATCGGTGTTTCGTCACCTTTTTCCTGTATTAGATTTTGTGCATATCTGGAAATAGGACAGAAAGGATCGTCATTGATTTCTGATCCGGAAACATAAGGGATCCATTCATCTAAAAGATTAATCATCTGCCTGGCCAGTCTTGTCTTGGCCTGACCCCTTAATCCTAAAAGATTGATATTATGTCTGGATAAAATTGCACGTTCCAGTTCAGGTATTACAGTGTTTTCATAACCATGAATTCCTGTAAATGTTTCCTTATTTGAACTGATCTTTTCTCTTAGATTGTCTCTAAGTTCATTTTTAATACTTTTACTTTGATATCCTGACTTCTTTAATTCTCCTAAAGTCTTAATATTTTCTATATTCATAGTGTTCAATGTCAAATCACTTGGTTTACTCGTAAACCATTATTTTTTTATTATCCTCTGATTCTTTTTCTTCTGTTGGTTTCGTAATCTTCAAATATCATTTCACCTAAACCTTTTAAGCCAGTGTAAAATGCTTTACCCTGATTGGCATAGGTAAACTCCCTAACGAACTGCATTAAATACGGATCCTGAGCAATCATAAATGTCGTTATGGGGATATGCAACTTTCTTGCCTGCTGAGCCATCATATAACATTTATTCACAATATGTCTGTCCAGACCATTACTGTTTTTATAATATTGACCATCCGGCATTCTCAGACAGCTGGGTTTACCATCTGTAATCATAAAAATTTGCTTATTGGTATTTCGTTTTCTGCGTAGCATATCCATAGCCAGCTCCAGACCTGCTACGGTATTCGTATGATAAGGACCCACTTGAAGGTAAGGTAAGTCCTTAATGGCAATAGGCCAGGCATCATTCCCGAAAACTAAAATATCCAGAGTATCTTTAGGATATCTTGTAGTGATGAGTTCAGCTAATGCCATAGCTACTTTTTTTGCCGGAGTAATTCTATCTTCTCCATAAAGAATCATACTGTGACTAATATCAATCATAAGCACTGTACTCATCTGAGCTTTATGCTGAGTTTCTTCGACGACTAAATCATCTTCTGTAAAATTGAGATCCCCTATCCCATGATTTATTTGAGCATTTTTAATACTTTCTGTTATAGAAATACGCTCCAAAGGATCTCCATACTGATAATTTCTAAAATCACCTGAATGTTCATCTCCCCTACCTATAAACGAAGTTCTATGGCTACCTGCTCCACTCCTTTTGAGTTTACCAAAAATCTGCTCTAAAGCTTTCTTACGAATAGCCTGTTCAGTTTTAGCTGTAATAGACAATTCATTACCGTCAGGTTTTATTTCCTCCCGTATATACCCCTTCTTTTTAAGATCTTCGACAAAATCATCAAGCGTATAATCATCACTGGTCAGTTGATACTCTTTGTCCAGTTCCTTCATCCAGTCTAATGCTTCATCAAGATCTCCGGAAGTATGCGTAATGACCTCCTGAAAAATTTCAAATAATTTGTCAAAAGGAGTTTGATCAGGGGCTTTAAATGCAGAAAACGAAAAGCCTTTCCTGAAAACTCTATTTTTCTCTTTCATAATCCTAAAGTTAACACATTTCTATTAGATTTTTAGAGCCAGGCTTTAATTCAAACTTAGAATTAACATATGTTTTAGTATTGTGGATGTAAAATTAAAATCTGTTAAGAACTACGTATACATTTACTATATTTGAGATAAATTCTTAAGAATTCTCAATCAAATCATTCTCTATCAATTATGAAATCTAAATTAATTCTCTTAGCATTAAGCATTTTCACATTTACCTTATCTGCACAAACCGAAATTGAAAAAGTAACTTCAACGACTTCTAAAAGTGAAATCGAAGGGCATATTTACTTTTTAGCTTCTGATGAGTTGAAAGGAAGACAAACCGGAACTGCTGAAAATAAAATAGCTGCCTTATACCTGGCTAATATGCTGAGAAGCTATGGTGTTAAACCGATTCCCGGTAAGGATAGCTATTATCAGAATGTAATTCTTGAAAATACTTCTGCTGCTTCATCAACAGAATTTAAATTAGATGACATTTCCATTACGGAGATATTTACGTTAAAAAAAGGTAATACAGATTATAAAGGAAAAGCCATTTTCTTAAACTATGGATTGGAAGATGATTATAAAAATGCAGATGTTAAAGGAAAATATATCATCTGTTACATAGGCGCTCCCGGAAATACCTCCCTTCAGTCACATTTTATGAAAACGAAAGAAAAAATGGAACTTGCCAAAAAAAATGGAGCTTTAGGTGTCATTGAAATTTGTAATGTTGATGAGCAAAGTGCTAACCAACTTAAACATTATTTTAATGACCCGACAGTTGCTTTAGCAAAAAACGGAACAGATACTGAGGACTTAGTTTATCTATGGATTAATGATAAAAAAGAACTGGTAAGTCAAAACATAAAAAATAAAGAAGAAAAAGACATAAGTCTGAAAATTCAAGGTATTGAAAAGTCTAAAATGATATCCCAAAATGTAATTGGTGTATTAGAAGGAACAGATCCTAAACTAAAAGAAGAATACATCATTTATTCTGCACATTATGATCACGTAGGTATAGGTAAGGCAGTTAATAATGATTCTATCTACAATGGGGCAAGAGATAATGCAGTAGGAACAGTAACTGTGTTATCTGCCGCAAAAAACATAGCCAAATATCCTACAAAAAGATCCTCGTTATTTATTCTGTTTACCGGTGAAGAAAAAGGATTATTAGGAAGCAAATGGTATGTTGAACACCCTGTACTTCCTTTAGATAAGATGATTTATTGTTTTAATAGTGATAATGGTGGTTATAATGATATCACTAAGGCTACCATTATAGGTCTTAACAGAACTTCTGCACAACAGGATATCGTTAAAGCCGTTAAAGATTTTGGCCTGGAAGCCATTGATGATCCGGCAGCAGAGCAGGGATTATTTGACAGATCGGATAATGTGAATTTTGCAGCAAAGGGTATCCCTGCCCCGACATTTAGCATGGGGTTTACTGCATTTGATGAAGAAATCACCAAATACTACCATCAGGTTACAGATAATCCTGATTCTGTAGATTATGATTATTTACTAAAGTTTTTCAGGTCTTATGTTTTAGCATGTCGTTATATATCCAATAACCCCAAAACTCCATTCTGGGTAGAAGGTGATAAATATTATGAAGCAGGTAAACAGTTATACCAAAAATAAACTCAGGTTTTGAGATATATTTCATTTCCATTTCTTCTATCAATCGGTCTGTTGATTTCTTGTTCATCCAGCTCACCTTTGGATGTTATTTTGCAAGCAGATAATGCAAAAATCAAAAGAGTAATGGAGAATCCTGATTCTTATCAGGTTCAGATTTTATATACCCAAATAGATAGAGATAAGCACGGCAAGGTAAGTTTAACAGATTATGGCTATCAGGTTGATGATAGTATATATTTCTATCCCGCAAGCACGGTGAAGTTTCCAGTAGCCTTACTTGCTTTGGAAAAGATAAATGAATTAAAAGCTAAAAATGTAAGTATAAACCTGGATACTCCATTTAATGTAGCAAGTGATTCTATTGTCACAACACTGAGAAAAGAAATTACTAAGATTTTCACAGTAAGCAGTAATGCAGCCTATAATCGGTTATTTGAGTTTCTGGGACAGGATTATATAAATGAAAAATTAAAACAGAAGGAGATTGCTGGTAGAATTACTCATAGACTTGGAGCGCCTTTTGCCGATAGCCTTATCACAAAAGAAATTCTATTCTACGAATCAGAAAAAGACAGTTCGGTAATATTCAGACAATCTCCAGCAAGCAATACAAAGCTCGACAAACTTAATATACAGAATGTACTTAAGGGTGATGGATATATTGAAAACGAAAGCCTAGTGATGCAGCCCAAAGATTTTTCTAAGAAGAATTATCTGCCTTTAAAGTCCTTACACGGTATACTAAAAAGAATCTATTTTCCAGATCTGTTTTCTGAAGACCAACGTTTTAAACTAACTAAAGAACAGCTGAACTTTATAATTAAAACTATGAAAACACTGCCCTATGAGGAGGGATACAGCAGAAAAGAATATTACGATTCCTATGGAAAATTCTTCATCTTTGGAGATATTAAGACTGAAATACCGAAGTACGTAGAGATCTATAACAAAGTAGGATATGCCTATGGGCATTTAACCGACTGTGCTTACATAAA
>NZVW01000062.1 GCA_002697475.1 Aquimarina sp.
ATTGATGTCTGGTGATTTCAATAACCAGCTCATCATAAATGATTTCTTTCCTTCCAAAACTTAAAACAATCAATGATCTTTTAGTATCCGCATCAGAACTTCCTTTAACTCTGGTTATTTTTTGAGGATATAAATGAAACTGTTCAGCTACAGTTATTATTTCTTCTTCAGCCTTATATGGCAGAATGATTACCAATCTTCCTGTATCCGACAGTAATTTTGAAGAGCCATACAACAAATGCTCAAAGGGAAGAGCATCTTCAAATCGAGCCAAATCCCTTTTTTTGTTATCCGTCTTATAATTTTCTGTATAAAAAGGAGGATTACTAATAATTAAATCATACTTATCATCTATTTCAGTAAAAAATTCCTGGAAAGATGCGTGATAACAAAACAATCTGTCTCCCCACGGAGACTTTTCAAAATTTTCTACTGTTTGTTCGTATGCATCTTCATCAATTTCTACTGCATCGATTGTTTCTGCAGTTGACCGCTGAGCGATAATAAGCGAAACAACACCTGTACCCGCACCGATATCCAAAACAGAATATACATTATCTACTGGTGCCCAGCATCCTAAGAGCACACCATCGGTACCTATTTTCATTGCACAGCGATCCTGATGTACTTCAAATTGCTTGAATGAAAAAGGCTTATTCATGCTACACAAAAAGTTATTATTGAAGGTACAGGTCAATTAGACCCTCCGGAGTATTAACAAATATAGTATTTGTGGTACGATCTACTTTATGTATAAACTCGTCATTCATAGGAATAAGGATTTCTACTCCGTCTCGATCTATTTCAAAAAGAGCTTGAGCCGTACTATCATTAATTCCCTTAATAACTCCTACCTTGCCATAAGAAAGGTCTTCTATGGTGAATCCAATGATTTCGTGGTAGTAAAATTGATCTCCTTCAAGAGCTGGTAACAAAGAAAGAGGCAGATAAATATCAGCTTTTAGCAAATCATCCGCATCATCCTCAGAGTCTACATCTTCAAACTTAACTCTCAAAAGATCAGATTTATGCAGTTTACTTTTTTCAATAAAAAATGGAACCAGATTATCATTATAATCGATAAATACTGATTCCATTTCTAAATAGCTTTCGGGTTCATCAGTATCAAGTTTAATCAATACCTCTCCCTTAAAACTGAATTTACTTACGATTTTACCGAGATAGAAGCAATCTTCTTTCTTCATCGTTTACAACTACTATTCTTCTTCGTTAGTAGCCTCTTCAGTTGCTTCTTCTGCAGATGCTTCAGCAGCAGCTTCTTCCTGAGCAGCTTTCGCTTCAGCTTCACGCTTAGCGTTTGCTTCCTTCTCAGCTTCTAAAGCTTTAGCTTTTTCAGCATCCTTAGCTTTTGTAAGAGCATCTTTCTTAGCGCTAACAGCATTTTCTTTTTCTGTTAACCAAGCCTGAAATTTTTCTTCAGCTTGCTCTTCAGTTAAAGCTCCTTTTTTCACACCTCCTAAAAGGTGATTCTTTAATAAAGCTCCTCTGTAAGAAAGGATAGCTTTAGCAGTGTCAGTTGGCTGAGCACCATTTTGTAACCACTTCACAGCTCCATCTATATCAAGATCGATCTGAGCAGGATTAGAATTAGGATTATAAGTTCCTAATTTTTCTAAAAATCTACCGTCTCTCTTTGCTCTGGAGTCAGCAGCTACGATCCAGTAAAAAGGTTTTCCTTTTTTACCGTGTCTCTGTAATCTAATTTTAACAGGCATAAAAATTAATTTTTGGGTTCACGACCCTGATTATAATTTAATTAAGGGCGCAAAGATACAGCTTTTTGACAAATAAAAGGATTTTGAGCTATTAATTTTACAGTATACCAAACTTTAAGAACAAGACTACAATTTCAAGTTTTTTCTTAGTAAAAATGACCTTTCATCGGCATTAAACTATTTTCATCGGTGTTTTTTGTCGATTTTTTTACTTTTTAGTTGGTTAGCATACAATCATAATCTATATTTGTTTAATATTCTTTTTCCAAGAAAAGAATATAAGCCCCAAGCCCCAAATGCCTATGAATAAAATAATTACTCTTTTTTTAGCAGCAATCTGCCTTTTCACATCCTGTACTACAGACATAGAAGTCAACTCTCCTGCCCTTCAGGCTACAAAAAAAGGAGAATTGATCAGAGCATATACAAAGAAGGCATATATACATGAAGACGGAACTCTGGAAATACAGGGATCAATAGGTTCAGAATCCATAAGTTTTACTATAGCCGGAATAAATACCGGCAAATATAAAATCGGAGAAAATAACGCTAACATCGCCAGTTACAAAAATGATTCTGGCAAATATATTAGTGAAAGCGAAACAACTGATGGCGAAGTTATTATCACAAGCCTCTCTAACAATGAAGTATCTGGAGAATTCTATTTTAGAAATCTAAAGGATGTAGACGGTAATACTGTAGATCTTATGAACGGATGGTTCTATAGATTGCCATTAGAGAATTATACCGAACAAGAAATTGTAATAACGGTAGGAGAAGAAAACCCATGCCTCTTAAATGCATCTTTAACTGCATTGATTAACGGCGAGTCCATGATTACGGAGTATCATGATGCGCGCGCAATTGGTGCGGATAATGCTTCAGTTATAATAGAAGGCTATAATGACGATGAAGAAATCACCATATTATTCCCTGTTGATGTGGAACCTGGAACATATAGCCTTCAAGGAGCAGGTGATTTTAGTGCAACCTATGGCCCGAGAGGTGAAAAATCCTCTGCAGTGTCAGGTAATCTAACTATTACCGGACACAATAAAGAAGATAAATGTATTACCGGAAGTTTTGAATTTGTTACCCGAAGTGGTTACAATGTTACAGAAGGTAATTTTGACTTTGGATACTAGTTTATATAACTCAACTATAGGGCGAGAAGCGTTCATTCTTTAATTAGATGGGCGCTTTTCTTTTTTCTAAAAAGGTACAGCAGTTGATAACTAAGAATAACTTTATATTTTAGGTTTCTTACTATTTATTTAATTTTGAAATTACTTAGTTAAGGGAGCTAAGCATATTCCAAATCACTTCTTATGTATTTAATTTTTGATACCGAAACCACCGGATTACCAAAGCGTTGGGATGCACCAATCAGTGACTCTGATAACTGGCCCAGATGCATTCAGATAGCCTGGCAATTACACGATGAAATGGGTAATTGTATTGAACATCAGGATTATTTGGTTAAACCCGAAGGTTTCAATATTCCATATGATGCTGAGAAAATACACGGAATATCCACAGAGCTTGCCGAAAAAGAAGGTATCTCTTTACAAGAAGTTCTTGAAAAATTTAATATCGCCCTTTCTAAAACAAAGTTCATTGTAGGTCAAAATGTAGGTTTTGATGTAAATATTATGGGTGCAGAATTTTATAGAGCTAGTCTGAATAATGACCTGCAAGAACTTCCTGTGCTTGACACTTGTACTGAGACCACTGCAGAACTTTGTCAAATCCCTGGTGGTCGTGGAGGTAAATTTAAACTCCCTACTTTAACGGAATTACACGAGCACTTATTCGGAGTTGGTTTTAACGAAGCGCATAATGCAACTGCCGATGTTGAGGCGACAACCAGATGCTTTTTAGAATTAATAAGAAAGCAGGTTTTTACCAAAGAAGAGCTTGATGTTCAGCCAGACTATTTCCAAAGGTTTAGAGAAAAGAATCCAGAACCTATTCAACTTATAGGGCTAAAACACATTAATCTCAAAGAAGCTTCAAAAAGAATCAGAGAGAAGTTTTCCGCTGACCAAGAACCCGATCTTACGCAACAAGAGATAAAGGAAAATATTGCTGTACTGGATGAGGCTGACTTTGTACATCTTCATAATCATACACAGTTTTCTGTACTTCAGTCAACGACAAGCATTCCTGACTTGGTCAATGTTGCTGCTAAACACAAAATGAAAGCCGTGGCCATGACTGATCACGCTAATATGATGGGTGCTTTCCATTTTGTTCAGACCGTTTCTAATCATAACAGATCAATAGAAGCTGCTAATGCAGAAGCTTTAGAAAAAGGTGAAACACCTGCAGGAGTAGAGATTAAACCAATAGTAGGTTGCGAGTTTTTTGTCTGTGAAAATCATAAGGATAAATCCAGAAAAGATAATGGCTATCAAATAGTAATGCTAGCTAAAAATAAACGAGGTTATCATAACCTAGCCAAAATGTCTTCAACTGCATTTGTTGATGGATTTTATTATGTACCAAGAATTGATAAAGAAGTTATTAAGCAGTATAAGGAAGATATTATCGTCCTTACAGGAAACCTATATGGAGAGGTTCCTAGCAAAGTACTAAATGTAGGTGAAAAACAAGCCGAGGAAGCCTTATTATGGTGGAAAGAACAATTTGGCGATGATCTCTACATAGAGATCATGAGACACAATCAAGAGGATGAAAACAGAGTAAATCAGGTCTTAATTGAATTTTCAAAAAAACATGATATTAAGCTTGTAGCAACTAATAACACCTATTATTGCGACAAGAAAGATGCCAACGCTCATGACATTCTATTGTGTGTAAAGGATGGTGAAAAACAAGCAACACCCATAGGGAGAGGTCGTGGTTACCGTTATGGATTACCCAATCAGGAATATTACTTTAAGTCTCAGGATGAAATGAAATCTTTATTTAAAGATTTACCTGAAGCTATATTGAATATCAGCGAAATACTTGACAAAGTAGAACCTTTTGAATTAGCCAGAGACGTATTGCTTCCTGCATTTGATATCCCTGAAAGATTCAGGTCTGAAGAAGATAAAATTGACGGAGGAAAACGAGGAGAAAATGCCTATTTAAAACATCTCACTTATGAAGGTGCTAAAAAGCGCTATGGAGAAATCACTGAAGAAATTAAAGAACGTTTAGATTTTGAACTACAGGTAATCGAAAAAACTGGCTATCCGGGATACTTCCTAATTGTAGAAGATTTTATTAGAGCCGCCAGAGAAATGGGAGTTTCTGTGGGCCCCGGAAGAGGTTCTGCCGCAGGATCAGCAGTAGCTTACTGCTTATGGATCACAAACCTGGACCCAATTCAGTACGATCTTCTTTTTGAGCGTTTTTTAAATCCTGATCGTGTTAGCATGCCTGATATTGATATCGATTTTGATGACGAAGGACGTGGACGAGTTATGGACTATGTAATTGAAAAGTATGGCTCCAATCAGGTAGCCCAAATTATAACATATGGTACTATGGCTGCCAAATCTTCTATCAGAGATACTGCCAGAGTGCTGGATTTACCATTAAGTGACGCCGACAGGATAGCTAAATTAATTCCCAATATGTCTAAGCTGGGTAAGATATTTGGGATAGATGAAGCGACTTTAAAACAAAAATTCCGAGGCGATGAGCTTGAAAAAATTAACGAACTACTAAATATAGCAGAAGGTGCTGACCTACAAGCAGAAACTCTTAATCAAGCAAGAGTGTTGGAAGGCTCTGTTCGTAACACAGGTATACACGCCTGTGGAGTAATTATCACTCCTGATGATATTACGAAATTTGTTCCCGTAGCACTTGCTAAGGATTCTGATATGTACTGTACGCAATTTGACAACTCGGTTGTAGAAAGTGCAGGACTTCTAAAAATGGACTTCCTTGGCCTTAAAACATTGACTTTAATCAAAGACACTGTTAAGATTGTCAAAGCCAAATATGACATTGATCTGGACCCGGAAAGTTTTCCTTTAGACGATGAAGAAACATATGCTTTATTCCAGCGTGGTGAAACCGTCGGTATATTCCAGTATGAATCTCCAGGAATGCAGAAATACCTTAAGGAACTAAAACCAACCGTTTTTGCAGACCTCATAGCAATGAATGCATTATACCGTCCGGGACCTTTAGAATACATACCTAGTTTTATTAACAGAAAACATGGTAAAGAAGAAATCAATTATGATCTAGAAGCTTGTGAAGAATACCTGAAAGAGACTTATGGTATTACGGTATATCAGGAGCAGGTGATGCTTTTATCTCAAAAACTTGCAGATTTTACAAAAGGTGAAGCGGATGTCTTGCGGAAAGCTATGGGTAAAAAGCAAAAAGCTGTACTTGATAAAATGAAACCTAAGTTTATCGAACAAGCTGCTGCCAAAGGTCATGCAGAAGATAAGCTCGAAAAAATATGGAAAGACTGGGAGGCTTTCGCCGCCTATGCATTTAATAAATCTCACTCTACCTGTTATGCTTGGATTGCATACCAGACTGCATATTTAAAAGCACACTACCCCGCAGAATATATGGCGGCAGTGCTTTCTAACAATATGAATGACATCAAACAGGTCACCTTCTTTATGGAAGAATGCAAACGCATGAAACTTGAAGTTTTAGGACCTGATGTCAACGAATCCTACAGAAAATTCTCCGTAAACAAAGAAGGAGCGATCCGATTTGGTATGGGGGCTATTAAAGGTGTAGGTACAGGAGCGGTTGCCACGATAGTGGAAAATCGAAAAGAAAATGGACCTTACTCTTCCATTTTTGATTTCGCTAAGCGAATTGATCTTAGGGCTGCCAATAAAAAAGCTTTTGAAAGCCTTGCTCTTGCAGGAGGGTTTGATTCTTTTCCGGATACACATAGAGCACAATATTTCCATGATGAAGGGGACGGCATAACGTTTTTGGAAAAAGCGATTAAGTTTGGTTCAAAATTTCAGGAGAATGAAAACTCATCTCAGGTAAGTCTTTTTGGAGAAGCCAGTGAGGTACAAATTCCTGAACCTAATGTTCCTCCTTGCGAAGAATGGGGAACCATGGAAAAATTAGCAAGAGAAAAAGAGGTTGTAGGTATTTATATTTCCGGGCATCCCTTAGATGATTTTAAATATGAAATGAAATATTTCTGTAATGCCACATTATTGAACTTTTCTAATCTTGAAGAAAATATCAATCGCGAATTGGCCTTTGGAGGTGTTATTACTAATGTGGAGCATCGTACTTCTAAAACTGGAAAAGGGTGGGCTACATTTACTATTGAGGATTATAACACTGCTTATGAGTTTAGAATTTTCGGAGAGGATTACCTTAAGCACAGACCTTTTTTAGTCAAAAGCACCTTTGTGTATGCTAAAGCATATATTAAAGAAGGATGGGCAAATAAAGATACCGGTAAAAAAGGAGAACCCAGAATTCAGTTCAATAGTTTTCAATTACTTCATGATGTTTTAGAAAACTACGCTAAAAAATTAACTATCCAGATGGATATTAACGAATTATCAGATACTAGGATAGATAACCTTAAAGCCTTACTGACTGAACACTCGGGTAATCATACTTTAAACTTTGTGATTTATGAGATGGCCGAACAATTAAAGTTACATATGCCAAGTAGAAAACAAAAAATCAACATATCGCCTGAGTTATTGGAAGCCTTGGAAAATGAATCTGTATATTATAAGCTGAATTAAAAATTTATTCAAGCTACAGTAAAAAACCTGTAGAAATATTTGATAAAGCTATAATCTATTATTGACTAAGAGGAGAAAAAACTCTCTGCCCAACTTTTAGCATCTTCCAGATCCGTAAAAAATGTAAAGGCATTTTCCCATAATGGCTGCTCGGTTGCCGCGCGTACGCGTTCTTCAGGATTGTCTGAGACTATAGCAAAGCCTATCATATTTTTTAAAATACGACCTTTATAAACATTCAGGTCAATTGGGTGATGGTGTTTGCGGTGAGTAATAAATATGAATGGCCTATTTTGATAAAACCTTTCCAGTTCTCCTGTAATCTCTGTAGCAGAATCTATATTGATGGAGCAATCTTTCTTCATGTCCAGAATAGCATAACGATCTTCTAAATACAGAAAACAGAAAGGTAACTCAAGCTTCTTCATCTGATAAATATACAATATAAAGATTCATTTAATTAAGCCTAAACAATGCTTTTTTAATACTAATACTATACAAAAATAGGACTTTAAGATAGATTTAACTTCTAATAATTTGAAAATCAGAATATTTTATTAGATTACATAATTACCAAATTTATACTATGAGACTTATTAAAGTTAGAAGAACAACAAAATCAGAAAAACGTTACCACAAAAAAATGGGAATTTTGACAACCAGAGTGACCTACATAAAAAAATATGCAGGGTTATTCCCATTAAAAACTATCCATAAATACAGAAAAACATATTATGGCGAAGTTAAAGATTGCCAAAATTGTACAATATCTGCCTAAACTTATTTAAAGATTTTTTGAACTATCAGAAAATCAAATATCTTTATAGCCAAAACATATTTTAGTTTTGTAAGGTTTAGTCTATTTATTGACTAATTTTGCAAAACAATACAATACAATTTTAAATATTATAATATTATGGCATTAGAGATAACAGACGCTACTTTTGATGAAGTAGTTCTTAAAAGTGATAAACCAGTTTTAGTAGATTTTTGGGCTGCTTGGTGTGGTCCTTGTAGAATGGTAGGTCCTGTAATTGAACAAATCAGTGAAGAGTATGACGGAAAAGCCGTGGTAGGTAAAGTTGATGTTGATGCCAATCAGGAATTTGCAGCTAAATATGGAGTTAGAAATATTCCTACTGTTTTAGTTTTTCAGAATGGAGAAGTAGTAGGAAGACAGGTAGGAGTATCCCCTAAAAATGTTTATACTGAAGCTTTAGATTCTTTATTATAAGACATCACATATTTCTATGATATAGAGGTTTGTTCTTACCAGAGCAAACCTTTTTTTGTTAATTAATTGTATATTGAAATCATTAAAGCATTAAGACACCGTCTTATGGATATACAGAATGAAATAAATAAAACCAGCGGCTTTTTAAATCTTGAGCTCCTGGCCAAACAAGTTGTAGAAGGGTTTATATCCGGGATGCATAAAAGTCCGTTTCATGGCTTCTCAGCGGAATTTGCAGAGCATAAAGTTTATAACAACGGGGAAAGCACTAAACATATCGACTGGAAACTATACGCTAAGACAGATAGACTTTATACCAAACGTTATGAGGAGGAAACTAATTTAAGATGTCATATAATTATTGACAGCTCTTCATCAATGCATTATCCCAAAATTAAAGAGCATAGTATAACATCTTTGAATAAGATTAGTTTTTCTGCTCTGGCCGCCGCGTGCATTATGCAAATCCTAAAAAAACAGCGTGATGCGATCGGGCTAAGCATATATAGTGATAACTATGACTATTATGCTCCTGAAAAGGGAAGCGAAAGACACCATCAAATGTTACTGGATCAGCTAAATAAAACTATAGTCAATACGACTAAAAACAAAACTACTGAGACTTTTAAATTCCTTCATCAAATTGCAGAAAAAATTCATCGTAGATCCTTGATATTCCTGTTTACAGATATGTTTCAAGCCAGCACTGAACCAGAAAAATTATTTGAAGCGCTGAGACATCTTAAATACAATAAGCACGAGGTAATACTATTCCATACTTATGACAGTATACGAGAGCTGCATTTCGATTTTGATAATAGCCCAAAAAAATTTATTGATGTCGAGACGGGAGAATACATCAATGCTTATGCTGATAATATTAAAGAAAACTACGAAAAAGAAGTAGTCTCTTTCTTCCAGGATTTGAAACTAAAATGCGCTCAATACGGTATAAAATATGTGGATGCCGATATCCACAAAAATTTCAATAAAATTCTCACTACCTACATGGTTGAAAGACAGAAATTTGCAGGATAAGACGAAAATTTATTTCAAAAAAAGCAAAAAAACATTTGTGAGAATGAAAATGAGATGTATATTTGCATCCGCAATAAGGCACTGGTCTGGTAGTTCAGTTGGTTAGAATACCTGCCTGTCACGCAGGGGGTCGCGGGTTCGAGTCCCGTCCAGACCGCAAAGCTCGAGAAATCGAGAGCAAAAAGCTTCAAGTTTTTGAAGCTTTTTTTGCGACTAAAGATGTTGTGTTGTTCCCGACATTAATCGGGATGGTTTAGTAGTAAACCAATGAGAAGCTTTTCCTGTAAAAACGGAGAGGCTTTTTTAGTTTTAAAACAGTTTGTCCCAGTGACTGCTTACCTCCATCACATACAAAACTAAATAAGCAACAGCAACAATAAACTTAATAAAGGTTCCTGCTAAAAAGCCCAAAAAAGACCCAAATGCTGCCTTAATTGCTTTTCCTGAGTCTGGTATATTAATCATCTCTCCTATAAATGCCCCCAAAAATGGACCTATAATAATTCCGAATGGAACTGGTGCAATGATTCCAATGATTAGCCCAAGAGTAGCTCCAATAGCACCATATTTAGTACCTCCAAATCGCTTAGTACCCATAGCCGGCACAATATAATCCAAAACCCAAACGAGTATAGCAACTGCCAGTGTGACTCCAAGAAACACCCAATTCTGTGGAACTACTTCTGTAAAATGAAGAATCAATAGGCCTATCCAGGACGTAAAAGGTCCGGGAAGAATCGGTAAAAAGCTACCTAGAATTCCTAGAAAACAAAACAATAAGCCCACCACAATCAAGAAAATATCCATAGTATAATAAAGATCTGTTTATGAATTAAACTTTAGGTAATCTGTATGACATTCTGTTAAAGGTTAATTAACAGGTAATCCTCTATAACAAATTACTTTTGGCATACCAAAATAATGACTATTA
>NZVW01000063.1 GCA_002697475.1 Aquimarina sp.
AGAATTAATAATGCCTTGTTTAGTATCCGGTTGATTTCGATCAAATGTCTGGGTCAGGTAAGTCGCCATAACAACACCATCATCAGTAGCAATACCAAATAAGGCAATAAAACCAACCCATACGGCTACACTTAGATTTACGGTTCTGATCTGAAAGAGATCTCTTAAATTTTCTCCAAAAAGATGAAAGTTCAGGAACCAATCCTGATCATACAACCATATCATAATAAATCCTCCGGCAAAAGCTACTGCTATGCCACTAAAAACCATTAATGATGTTCCTACGGATTTGAATTGAAAGTATAGAATAATAAATATGATTATGAGTGCCAGAGGAACCACAAGAGACAATGTCTTTTCTGCTCTTATCTGATTTTCATAAGTCCCTGTAAACTTATAATTAATTCCTGTAGGCACCTCCAATTCCTGATTATCGATTTTCTGTTGTATATAACGCTGCGCATTTTCAACCACTTCTACCTCAGAAAAACCATTAGTTTTATCAAACAATACATATCCTACTAAAAAAGTATCCTCACTTTTTATAGCCTGAGGTCCTTGTTCATATCTAATGTTTACCAATTCACTTAAGGGGACAGGGTTACCATTGGCTACAGGAACATAAATATTATTAAGGTCATCAGGCGATCCCCGTAACTCTCTGGGGTAACGTATTCTAATTCCATACCGCTCACGCCCTTCTACAGTTTCTGCCAATTTCATACCGCCTACAGCAACTTCTATGACCCGTTGTACCTCTTCTACCGAAGCCCCGTACCTGAATAACTTTTCTCTATCTATATCTAATAAAAGATAAGGCTTCCCTACTATTCTGTCTGCAAAAACTGCTTCATCTTTTACACCTTCAACCTCTTTTAATATATTTTCTAGCTGTAAACCAAATTTTTCAATACTTTTTAGATCAGGACCTTTTACTTTTATACCCATAGGAGCACGCATCCCGGTTTGTAACATTACCAATCTGGTTTCTATAGGTTGCAGCTTTGGAGCTGATGTTATTCCAGGAATTTTTGTAGCATTTATGATTTCATTCCATATATCATCCGGAGATGTAATTTCTGGTCTCCAGCTTCTGAAATATTCCCCATCCTCATCAGGTATGAGGTTGTTATGATTTATGTCAAAACTTATAAGCTCACCGTCAGAGGCATTATAGTCAAAATTCGGATTTACTACTACTCCACCATTTTTTAGCTCAAAATATCCTTTATCATTAACTCTATAACGTTGCTTAACACCTTCATCATTTGTAAGATACTCTTGTTTATACAGTATAATATTTTCATACATGGATAGCGGTGCTGGATCTAATGCTGATTCAGTACGTCCTGCTTTACCGACTACGGTCTCTACTTCAGGAATTGAAGCCACCGCCATATCTAATAACTGTAATACTCTTTTGTTCTCTTCAACACCTGCATGAGGCAACGAGGTAGGCATTAGTAGAAAAGACCCTTCATTCAGTGAAGGCATGAACTCCTCGCCTGTATTCTTCATAATTAAATATCCCAAAGTAACCAATGTTACCGGTATGCAAAGAAACAGCAGCTTAATTATTTAATGCCCATCTAAGAATTCTTGTATAGTATAGCTTAAAGAGGTAAAAACCTCCAAGAATAACTCCACAAATCAAAAGAACGAATATAACATTAAGTACAATTGAATTCTGAAAACCTAACGGGCGCCAATATTTAGCCAGTAGTAAAATAATGAAGCCTGATGATATTATAATATTAGCTAAAGTGAACTGTTGTTGATTAATAATATCCCTTCTTTTTAAAACTCCAACAATTCCAAAAACCACCAGTAGTAAAGCAAACCAGTATCCGTAAATAACAAATCCAACTCCTACAATAATCAATACGATAGAAAACAAATCTCCTAATCTTGAATTTATTTTTTTGTTTCTGAAAATAATAGCTGCGAATGGAGGAATTAAAAATAATGCAACAATTATCGAGGATACCAAAGCCATAGTTTTAGTAAAAGCCAATGGTCTAAACAACTTACCTTCTGCACCAATCATTGTAAAAACCGGAAGAAAACTTATAATAGTTGTCATCACGGCTGTTAAAATCGCTCCAGATACTTCTGCCGTAGCGTTATACACGATTTCATCTGTCGACAGTCTATCTTGATCATCTTCCAGATGCCGTATTATATTTTCAGAAAGTATCACCCCAACATCTACCATTGTACCTATCGCAATAGCGATACCGGAAAGCGCAACAATATTAGCATCTACATTAAATATTTTCATAAAGATAAATACCATCAGTACAGCTATTGGCAAAAGACCAGAGATCAAAAACGATGCTCTCAGATTAAATACCATTATCACTATGACCAGAACTGTGATTATGATCTCTAATGTTAAAGCCTCATTAAGCGTCCCAAGAGTTTCATTAATTAACTCTGTACGATCATAGAATGGAACAATTGTCAACTTAGATTTTGTACCATCTTTTAATTCCTTTATTGGAAGACCGGGGCTTATGGCTTCTATTTGTTCCTTAACATTAGTAATAACTTCTAACGGATTAGCGCCATATCTCGCTACTACTACTCCACCTACTACCTCTGCTCCTTCTTTATCTAAAATTCCTCTTCGTGTAGCAGGGCCTAAATAAACGTTGGCAATATCACTGATTCTGATTGAAGTATATTCATTAGCACTAACAACAGCATTTTTTAAATCTTCAATAGATTCAATATACCCCAGACCCCTAACCACATACTCTACTTTATTTATTTCCAGGGTCTGTGCTCCTGTATCCCTGTTGTTGTTTTTAACTGCCTTAACGACCTGATCCAGGTTAACTCCGTATTGTCTCATCAACTCAGGATCAATATCTATTTGATACTCCTGCACATAACCTCCGATTGAAGCAACTTCAGAAACTCCTGAAGCAGAGGACAATCCATACTTTACATAAAAATCCTGAATGCTCCTTAGTTCTTGTGGATTCCAGCCACCAGTTACATTTCCTTGGCTATCCCTTCCTTCTAAGGTATACCAAAAGATTTGACCCAGTGCTGTAGCATCTGGTCCTAGTGAAGGATTTACACCATCCGGTAGGAGACCCGCTGGTAGTGAGTTTAATTTTTCCAGAATACGACTTCTACTCCAGTAGAATTCAATATCTTCTTCAAAAATGATATAAATGCTGGAAAACCCGAACATCGAATTACTACGAATTGTTTTTACACCTGGGATTCCTAATAAAGATGTAGTAAGAGGATAGGTGATTTGATCTTCGATATCCTGAGGCGATCGGCCATTCCATTTTGTGAAAACAATTTGCTGATTCTCTCCAATATCAGGGATGGCATCCACAGCGACAGGGTAATTAGGAAGTACTTTTAAATCCCAATTAAAGGGCGCATTAATCAAACCCCATCCTATCAATAGCACTAATAATAATGCGGCGATCAGCTTATTTTCTATAAGAAATTTTATGCTCTTATTCAGCATAATAGTATAATTTAATTAAACACTCAAGCAATAGAATATTAGTCTCAAGAAATAAATATTTCTTAAGGCAAAATTCAGTTTAATCAAATTAGATAGGTTTCGTACAAGCGATAGAGTTCTTTAGTAAACTTTGGTGGAGAGTATTCCTTAAAGAGAACAGGGTCCTTTGTAATAGGAAAAACAAAAATATCATAAAGATTTTCGTCAAACTGATAATAGTAAAGATTATCAGTAATTTCAAAAGAATCTATTGTATTTTTAAGTTCGTCCTGCCCTGAGAAAATACGTGATTCATCCTTACAACAAGACTTCTTCATTGCAGTGATATGATCACCTGCATCAGCAACTAAATTTGTGGATTCCATACCACAATCCTTAGCTTTAACGAACCAAGCCGTATCGACTAAAGTTTTACCGCAATAATGCTTTTGGATTGAAAATGAAAAAGTAGATAACAGTACAACAACTGCCATCGAAATAGAAACAATATTTGCTATTATCTTTTTCATGCAATACAAAAGTAATCAAAACTAAGCAATTTGCTTAATAATCAATACATACGCACTTATTTTTTAACAAAACTATAAAACCTTTAAAGTCATTAAAATGTAATTATTTTAAATACTTTTGCCCAAAATTGTAATATCTATGGAATTGGAAAGTCTAAAACCAAAGGTTCTAGAATTATTAGCTAACAACGAGAAATCCGCAACAGAAAGGATGCACGATGTATGTGGTTTATTAAAAGAATCAGTGGATTACTATGATTGGGTAGGGTTTTATTTTAAAAATGGAGATAAAGAAGAGTTAAAACTACGAACCTATGTTGGTGCTCATACTGATCACGAGATTATTCCTTTTGGTAAAGGTATATGTGGACAGGTGGCTTTATCAAATCAAAACTTTGTTGTGCCGGATGTTCAGGCGCAGGATAATTATATAGCTTGCAGTATAAATGTAAAATCTGAAATTGTTATTCCTCTCTTTAAAGACGGTGAAAACATTGGACAAATTGACATAGATTCAGACACTCCTGATCCATTCTCTTCAGAAGACGAACGCTTTTTAGAATTTGTAAATCAAGAAGTTGCTAAAATTCTTTAATTATTGTTCCTTAGCTAGGAAAACGAACCAGTAAAACAAACATCATGAAAATTTTGGTTACCGGCGGGCTTGGCTTTATCGGTTCTCACACAGTAGTTGAGCTTCAAAATGAAGGTTTTGAAGTTGTGATCATAGACAATTGTTCTAATTCATCAGTTGATGTCTTAAAAGGCATTGAATCTATAACAAATAAACTACCTCTATTCGAAAAACTAGATCTTAGAATTAAGGAGGATGTACAGGATTTTTTCAAGAGACATACAGATATAGAAGGTGTAATACATTTTGCCGCTTCTAAAGCAGTTGGTGAGAGTGTAGAAAACCCTCTGTTGTATTATGAAAATAATATAGCTACGCTGGTTTACATTCTTCAACAATTATCTAAAAAGAAGAATGCTAACTTTATTTTTAGTTCTTCTTGTACAGTTTATGGACAGGCAGATCAGTTACCTATTACAGAAGATGCTCCAGTAAAACCGGCAGAATCTCCATACGGTAATACCAAACAAATAGGCGAAGAGATCATTCAGGACACTTGTAAAGTTACTCCTCAACTAAAAGCGATATCCCTACGCTATTTTAATCCTATAGGAGCACATGCCACTGCCAACATTGGCGAGCTACCGCTTGGAGTTCCTCAGAATCTCGTTCCTTATATTACACAGACAGGAATTGGGTTAAGAGAACAATTATCAGTTTTTGGAGATGACTATCCTACTGAAGATGGAACAGCAATTAGAGACTATATACACGTAGTTGACCTTGCTAAAGCTCATGTAGTAGCACTTCAACGCCTTATCAGTAATAAAAACACTAACAACTATGAAGTTTTTAATGTTGGAACTGGAAAAGGAAGCTCAGTCTTAGAAGTTATAAAAGCTTTTGAAAAAGTTGCAGAACAACCTTTAAATTACAAAGTAGTAGGAAGAAGAGAGGGTGACATTACAGCTGCCTATGCCGATACTAAAAAGGCAAATAATACGCTTGGCTGGAAAGCAGAAAGCACATTGGAAGAAGCTTTAGATTCTGCCTGGAAATGGGAAAATAAAGTAAGAAAGAGATAATAAATTATATAAAATAAAAAAACCGAATCAGAATTGATTCGGTTTTTTTATTTCTAACAAACTAGATTAATAAAATCTAGCTCTATTATCTTCAATTTCTGCAGCTTCCTTAAGCGCGTTGAACACTCTTGAGTTAGCGGAATTTGCTTGATTAGTCGAAGTCTGTGTAGCATAGCTTAAGTAGCTATCCAGACTAGGAGCATCAGTTTTCTTAGTAACTTCAATAATGTATACTCCATTATTACCAGCAATAGGCTGAGAAGTTTTACCAATTTCCATAGCAAAAGCTGTACCCACAACCTTTGGTTCTGTACCCGCACCAGATATGGTTGGTGTTTTCATATTAATCGCAGAGGCTGTTTTAACAGTTTGTCCCTGACTGCTTGCAATGTCTTCTAATGAAGATCCTGAAATTTTACTTTTGATTAATTCTGCTTTTTTCTCCTTTAAAAGCATTGGTTTTACAGTACCCAGAGCTTCTGATGCTTTCATAGTGCCTTCTGAAGCTTTAGCTGTTAGCTGCACTACGGCGTAGCCACCTTTAACTTCAAATCTTTTAATTTCACCTACTTTAGAATCTTCATTAAATGCCCACTGTACAATGGAACGCTGACTTCCTAAACCAGGAATATTCTCGTCCATCATCTTCATATTATTTACCGGGCGAACTGTCAATTCTTTTTCCTTAGCTACTTCTGCAAAATCTCCTTCACCAGCAGCAATCTGGAATTTAGTAGTTTCTGTGAAATTATTATTGATAGTCTTTTCACTTGGCTCTATTTTTCTAGCTACTGAAGCAACTTTAATTGCTTTTTGTTCATTTTTTTGCTCTTCAATTTTCACAACGTGATATCCAAAAGAAGTTTCTACTACATCTATATCACCTGTTTCATTTTCAAAGATGAAATCATTGAATGCAGGAACCATCATGCCAGGAATCGCGTAGCCTAAATCCCCTGCTTTGTCCTTATTAGAGTTATCCGCAGAATACTCTGCAGCTAAAGGACCAAACTTTGTGCCATCAGCTTTTACTACTGTAAGGATACTATCAGCTAAGGCTTTAGCTTGCTCTTTAGTTCTCTCTGTATCACCAGCTGTTCCAAGACCTTTCCAAGAAACCAATATATGGCTTGACTTTACCGAGTCTGGTATTTGAGTTTGAGCAACTATCCTAGAAATTTTTATATAGTCACCATCTTTATATGGACCAAAAACATCTCCTACCTCTAAGGTGTATAATGTATCTGCCACTGCAGCAGGTAGATCTTTTTTAAACATAAATCTATCCTGATATGGTAATGCTGAATTCTGAGCAACGTATTCTACCGCATCAGTTGTGTTTTTAAACCCTCTTAATGTATCTACAATATTATTTCTGAATTCTGCTTTATCTTCTAATAATGCAGCGGTTTCCTTTTGAATTTCCTCTTCATCTTCAGCACTTGGTGTTTCCTGAAAGAAAACATATCTTATACTTCTTGAAGCCTCAGACTTGTATTGTTCAGGGTGCTTATTAATGTAAGCTTCTACATCTGCATCAGTAACATTAACCTCATCATCAGAAATCATGCTATATGGAAGCTGAACATACTTGATATCAACGTTATCGTTTTCCATTTTGTAAGCGATTTCACCTTCTTTTAAAGTAGCACCCACAGCCGCCTTTATCAATGTCAGATAAGTTTGTTCTTTAGCGCTTTTTGCTATAGATTGCTCATAATCGACCCATTGTTGATATGCCTGAGGTGAAGTCTCCTTCACATTGGCTACATATTCACTCATTTTAGCCTTATCAAAGCTTCCTGCCTCATTCAGAAAAGTTGGATTATTAGCTAAAGATTCAGCTAATAATTCATTAACCTGATCTTTACCTGCCGTAATCCCCAATTCTTCAAACTGCTCTTCATAAACCGCAGATCTTATCTCCTGATTCCAAACATAATTTACTGCCTGCATACTAGAAGCATTAGGACCAAAATTTCTGTTTGCTGCCTCAACCTTCTGCGCAAATTCTGTTCTGTCTATCTCCTTTCCATTAATACTTGCGATGGTGTTTTGAGCCTTTTGAGATATAAAACCCCCATTTTTTATTAAATCCGCTAAAACAAAAGAAAACAACGCCAATGCAATAATTACGATAAGAAATACAGAACGTTGTCTGATTTTATTTAAAACTGCCATAGTTTTGTGTTATTTATTCAAATATAGTGGGCGAAAATACCATTTTATTGCAATAATACCAATTTAAAAATGAAACTATTTTTATCTTTTTTTCATTTACAAATCAGATGCTATTTCCGTTAAGTTTTTGATCAAAATCATTGTCTTTCAGAAGTCCGATAATTATTAAAAATTGGGCTGCTGCATAAGTGGTCATTACGACTAATGGAGCCCAGGTAAATTGCTCATAGAACATATTTACGGCCAAAACACTATCTGAAACCATAAATAATAAGGCTCCTGTGAGCACTAAATTATAACTAATTACAGAATTTACATTTCTGAGATAGGCCGTATTGATCATTACAAGTATTACTGCCATATAAAGTAATACAGGAATTAGCAAATCATTTAAACTATCCTTTATTACAAAAAACAGAAAGGCGCTATAAACTAAAGTAAATAACAGAAAAAATTGCCACCCCTTTTTTAAATTAAATTTCTCATTACTAAAGACGAAAATATAGAATACGTGTCCAATAAGAAATGAGCCAAGACCTACTAGAAAAAAGATTTTATAATAATTATCAAAAATTAAAAACAAATCTCCTAACAAACAGAAAAACAGAGCTAAAATAACTAATCTGAAATTTCTTTTGAGAAGAAGATTTTTGTGATAGAACACATAAATCAATAAAGAAAGTACAATTGGTAATTTGGTAAAAACTCTAAAAAAACTCTGATCGAAGAACGTTAAGCATATCAAATCTAAAACCAAAAGCAAAACATAAGGAATTACAAAAGGAAATAATCTATTTTGAGCACTTTTTTTCATCAGATTTTATAATTAATCCTCGTCTAGTAACTCGACTTCCACAATCTCAATTTTTGTATTAGAGGTTTCAATGACGTATATTTTAAAATTGTCAATCTGAATTACATCTCCTTGTTTTGGAATTTCTTCTGTATGATTTACTACAAATCCCCCAAGCGTCTCATAAAACTCACTTTCAGGAAAGTTTAGCTTGTAAGTTTCATTTATATAATCCACCTCAAGTCTGGCAGAAAATCTATATCTATTATGAGATAGTTCCAGCTCGATTAACTCTACAGTATCATGCTCATCTTCTATCTCACCAAAAAGTTCTTCTACAATGTCTTCAACCGTAATAATCCCGCTGGTACCTCCATACTCATCGATAACCACAGCCATACTCTTATGTTTCTTTGTTAATAGGTTAAGTAAGTCTTTAATGTACATCGTTTCAGGAACAAAAATGACTGGCAACAAGATACTGGTTAAAGACTTTGGTTTTTTAAAAAGCTCAAAAGAATGAACATACCCTATAATATCATCAATAGAGTCATTATAAACTAAAATCTTTGATAAACCTGTATCTGTAAATAACTTACTCACTTCATCAATGTATTGAGATTTTTCTACGGCGATAATTTCTGTTCGCGGTATCATTACCTCTCTACACTTAACATCTGAAAATTCTAAAGCGTTTTGAAAGATCTGTATTTCACTATCAATTTCATCATGCTCTTCGACAGAGTCCATTTGCTCTGTAATATAATCCCCCAATTCTGTTTTTGTAAAAGCTAACTGAACCTGATCCCCTTCTGTTTTAAAAAACTTTTTAAGTACTAAGTCAGAAACCCAAATTACAAAATAAGATATTGGTGAAAATATAATATAAAAAAGATACGCCGGAAATGAAAAAAGCTTCAATAAGGTATTGGCATAAATTTGAAAAAACACTTTCGGCAAAAACTCTGCAGTTAGAAGAATTATCAAAGTTGAAATTATAGTTTGACTTAGCAGACTTAAGTCATAAAAAAGATAGTTGACAACAGTATATGAAGAAGGTAAAAATGACTGAAAAATCTTCATCAACAATTCACCCATATAGAATCCATAAACCACAAGAGCAATGTTGTTACCTACAAGCATTGCAGCAATGAACTTTGAAGGTCTCTTTGTTAATCTGCGTAAAATATTTGCTATGAAGCCACCTTGCTTTTTTTCTATTTCTATGTGTATCTTATTAGACGAAACAAAAGCAATTTCCATTCCTGAAAAGAAAGCTGACAATATAAGAGAACAAACAATAACCAGAATATGAATTTCCATTAATTATTTTTGTTATTAGAGTCGTAACGTTTTCTGAAATTTCTTTTAAAAAAGAACATTAATACGGCTAATATAGCAAAGAAAAGATATACATAGCTGCGCCCTCCTTCCTGATTCCATTCTATAAAAGCCTGATAAAAAAAGAATACGGCCACAAATAAATAAGCGACCTCAAAGAAGCGAAAAATTTTAGTCATTTAGAGTTTATTGAAAAATTAAAAAT
>NZVW01000064.1 GCA_002697475.1 Aquimarina sp.
GGAGGGATTCAAACCCCCAACCCTCAGAGCCGAAATCTGATGCGCTATTCAGTTGCGCCACACGGCCTATTTAAAAAATATTACGATAATTTATTCTTTACGATAGTAGATATTGTTTTACCATCTGCTTTACCTGCCAATTCCTGACTTGCCATACCCATCACTTTACCCATATCTTTCATACCATCAGCACCTGTCTTAGCAATAATATCTTCAACAACTTTTTCTACTTCTTCTTCACTAAGTTGTTCTGGTAAAAATTGTTCTATCACAGCCGCCTGATCCAATTCTGGCTGTGCCAGATCATCTCTACCTTGTTCTGCAAATATGGCTGCACTATCCTTTCTTTGTTTTACAAGCTTTTGTAATAATTTTATTTCATCTTCTTCAGATAACTCTTGCTTAGCTCCACTTTCTGTCTGAGCTAATAAAATTGCTGATTTAATTGCTCTCAATGAAGTAAGTGCATTAGTATCCTTAGCTTTCATAGCTTCCTTCATTGCTGTCATTACATTATCCTGTAAACTCATTCTGTTTTTCTTTAACTAATTTTGGACTGCGAAGATAAAAATAAACCGATAAACTTAATAGCTTATCGGTTTTGGATTTTATGCAATTTTCAATTTATTTACACTACCTCCACTAATCTACATTGTCGTGTAAAAATGAATTGTTTTTTCTTAACTGTAAATCATCATTGCTATCTGTACCTACAGATGTTCTTGAAAGACCTGAATCGGTTGGTTTAGAATTTACATCTACTCCAGCTCTTTTATAGGCAGGCTCTTTTTCAATCTCGTCAATGTTCGAGCTATTTCTGAATTTATAATTAAATTCTTTCATTTTTGCTCTTCTTTCTGCTGCTCTTGCCTTAAGTGTATCAGAAATAGGTCTGTCAATTGGATCTATATCTTCTTCTACTTGTTTTTCAGAAACAGAAGATTCAATAGTTTTTTTCTCAAAAATTACCTCTTCGTCTTTCTCTACCGCCTTAGTCGGTTTAGCCTCAGTAAGTCGTTTTTCTTCTTCCATATAGTCTTCAAGGCTATATCGCTTTACATCACTTCCGGCAGGCTCTAATGAAGGTACTACTTCGATAGGGTCTTTCACATCCAGATTAAGAATATCTTCAGAAAGGTCAAAAACTATTGGTTTTTCCTCTTCTACTTCAGGTTTAACCGGAGTGCTTTTCTGCTCAGCACTTGTAAAGTCATTATGTTTCTGACTTGACGGCATATCAAAGCTTAAGGTAAACTGATCATCTTCTTTCTTCTCAGATCTATCCTGCTCCTCAATTTCTTTAGCATCATTGACTTCTATTTCCTTTAAAATATCCTGGGCATTTATAATGACAAAATCATTATCGTCCTGTAGCGGATTCACTACTTCATACTGCACATCAAGATTTCTTAAAAACTGAGATGTAGGAATTAGCGGATTATCCTCATCTTCTTCTTTCAATTCATGTTTGATCACCTTTGGCTCTTCTTTAGCCACTTCCTTCATAGGGGTAAAAATTCCTGTGGCTGTACCCGTTGATTTAGGGCTTAATTCATGAGTCGCTGCTTTTTGCTCATCCTCTAACGTATGGATGATACGTTTAGCCTCTGTATTTACTATTTCATCTTGCTGCTCAGTGTTGAAACCTGTAGCAATGATAGTTACGGATATTGCATCCTCTAACGCTTCATCTTCTCCAACACCCATGATAATATTAGCTCCGTGACCAGCCTCTTGCTGAATATGGTCATTGATCTCTCCTATTTCATCGATGGTGATTTCTTCTTTACCGGAAACGATGAGTAACAATACATTTTTGGCGCCGGTAATTTTATTGTCATTAAGTAAAGGTGAGTCCAGAGCTTTAACAATAGCGTCATTAGCACGTTTAGCACCAGAGGCATTAGCAGAGCCCATGATAGCAGTACCACTATTACTTAAAACCGTTTTAGCATCTCTAAGGTCAATATTCTGAGTGTAGTGATGTGTTATAACTTCAGCTATCCCTCTGGATGCTGTAGCTAAAACTTCATCTGCCTTAGAGAATCCGGCTTTAAAACCTAAATTACCGTAAACTTCTCTTAATTTATTGTTATTAATAACGATCAATGAGTCTACGTGAGATCTTAGTTTTTCCACGCCAATCTGCGCTTGCTCATTTCGCATTTTTCCTTCAAACTGAAAAGGAATGGTTACAATACCTACAGTGAGAACATCAAGCTCCTTTGCCATTTTAGCAATGATTGGAGCTGCCCCCGTACCAGTACCACCACCCATCCCAGCAGTAATAAAAATCATTTTGGTATTGGTATCCAGCATTCTTCTTATTTCCTCGTAACTCTCAATAGCAGCTTTTTCTCCCACATCAGGGTTAGCACCTGCCCCTAAACCTTCTGTCAAAGAAACTCCCAGCTGAATCTTATTAGGAATGGGACTATTTTCTAAAGCTTGTGCATCTGTATTACAGATGACAAAGTCCACTCCTTTAATCCCCTGTTGAAACATGTGATTGATAGCATTGCTACCTCCCCCTCCAACACCAATTACCTTTATAACATTTGATTGATTTTTTGGTAAATCAAATGAAATATTGTCAAACTCCTCGTTGTTAATCATAGTTGCTAATTTTCTGGTCTCTTACTTTCTTTCTATACTTTTTATACTCAACCCCTCTGCTGAGGTTATTATCTGATCTTCTTTTCTATATTATTCTTTAGAGCATTACTCTGCATTATCCAGAAACTCTTTAAATTTTTCTGTCCACTTTTCCAAGATATTCCTTCTTGGTTGAGAGGCAGCCTGAGAAATTTGTTCGTTCTGAACAATATCTTCTTCTGTATCCTCTAATTCATTTATCGTTTCTACCGGCTGTTTTGCTTCTACCTTAGCCGCAGATTTTTTCTGTTTTTTGATATGTGATAATCCATCCATCACTAAACCTACTGCCGTAGCATACATAGGACTTGTAGTTTCCGGATCACTATCTCCTGCCAGATGTTCATTAGGATACCCAATTCTGGTATCCATACCTGTGATGTACTCTACCAATTGCTTAAGATGCTTTAACTGAGATCCTCCTCCTGTTAATACAATACCTGCTATTAATTTCTTTTTTGGAGATTCGTGTCCGTAATTTTTTATTTCTAAAAATACTTGCTCAATAATCTCTACAACTCTGGCATGTATAATCTTTGACAGATTCTTTAGCGTAATTTCTTTAGGCTCTCTTCCTCGAAGTCCGGGAATAGAAACTATCTCGTTGTCTCTATTTTCTCCCGGCCACGCAGAACCAAATTTGATTTTTAATAACTCTGCCTGCTTTTCGATAATGGAACATCCTTCTTTTATGTCTTCAGTTATTACATTACCTCCAAAAGGTATTACAGCTGTATGACGTATAATACCATCTTTAAAAATGGCTAAATCTGTAGTTCCACCACCAATATCAATTAAAGCAACCCCTGCTTCCTTTTCCTCCTGACTTAAAACCGCATTAGCTGAAGCAAGAGGCTCCAGAGTTACATCTGACAACTCTAAACCAGAGCTTTTTACACATCTTCCAATATTTCTTATAGAAGTAACCTGCCCCACTACTACGTGGAAGTTAGCTTCTAGTCTTCCTCCATACATACCAACCGGCTCTTTTATTTCGGCCTGACCGTCTACCTTATATTCTTGTGGTAGGACATGAAGGATCTCTTCTCCGGGTAGCATAACTAGTTTATGTACCTGATTACATAATTTTTCTATGTCGTCATCGTCAATGACTTCATCAGCATTCGTTCTTGTTATGTAATCACTATGTTGCAGGCTTCTTATATGTTGACCGGCTATACCAACCGTTACATCCTGAATTTTTACACCAGAAACACTTTCTGCCTCCATTATAGCCTGCTGAATAGATTGTATGGTTTGTGTAATATTATTAACAACACCTCTATGAACGCCTAAACTCTTAGACTTACCCACACCCATAACCTCTAACTTGCCATAGTCATTATATTTGCCCACCATAGCAACAATCTTAGTTGTTCCTATATCCAGTCCTACCGCTATTTCGCTTTTTTCTCTTTCCATATTGGCATTATTTAAGTGTGCAAACCACTTGATTTTTGTATTGAAGGTTTATAGAACTGTAACGCTCCATGGTCTTATCCTTTAAAGCCTTTTGATAGAAAGCTTTAAAGTTTCCAACTTTGGTCTTTAAGTTCTCAACCTTTCCTAAAATCACTTTGAAATCATATACTCTGATATCCAATTCGTATTCCCCTTTTGAATTTCTCATAACCCCTACTATATGTTTTTTCAAAAATTCATCTTCCTTTATAAGTTTTAGTAACGGAAAAATTTCTTTTACTTCTTTTTCTGATACATTATACACCATAGGTACATGTGCCGCATAATTATCTGACAGAGGCATCACCGATCCACTAGCATCTACATAAAAAGGAGTCATCGCATTAACCCTGGCAATTGGGGTGCGTTGTTTTATTCTTGCTCTAAGTTCTCCGTTTACAGTAACATAGACATCGGATTCTTCAACCATGCTGTGAGCATCCAATGTTTTTTCCACCTTATTCAAAACTAAAATTTCTTTACCCACGTTCGTCACCTGTTCCGGATTTTGTATCAACAATTTATTAACCGTTTTTTCATTGAGATATGGATTCTGTTCCTGAATAAATTCTACATTAACATGATGTATCTTTCTAAGCTTATTTCTTTGCCCTGAAAACGCAAAAAGAAACACAATTAAACCTGATAGTGCGAAAAACTTAATGTACGTTATCAATTTCTTTTTCGTCATCATACAATTGCCTCTTTTATACGATTAACTTCTGCTCCTATATCACCCGCACCTATAGTAACCAGGACTTCTGGTTTTTCCTTTTTTATTCTTTCAATAAGATTTTCTTTACTTATCAAGTCTTTATTAGTGTTACTCAATTTATCTAAAAGCCACTGTGAGTCAATTCCTGCTATAGGGATTTCCCTTGCCGGATAAATATCCAATAGTAATATTTGATCGAAATCATCTAAACTTTTAGCAAATTCATCCCCAAAATCTCTGGTTCTACTAAACAGATGAGGTTGAAATACCGCCAAAATCTTTTTGCCAGGGTGCATTTCTCTTACTGCTTTGTATAACGATTCTATTTCTGTAGGATGATGTGCATAATCATCAATAAATATGAAATCATCAGATTTAATTACATAACTAAATCTTCTTTCAACACCTGTAAAAGATGATAAAGCCTTTGCTAATAACTTGGTTGGGGAGCCATACAGTAAAGCCATAGCAAAGGCTGTTATAGCATTTAACAAGTTGTGTCTACCTGGCAGGTTTAAATGCAAATCTCTTATGAGTTCTTCCGGTGTTCTCAGGTCAAAAATATATGCTCCTTTTTCTATTCTTATATTAACGGCACAATAATCTGAATCATCCTCAATTCCAAAGGTTTTACCTGACAATGGCAACCCATTTTTCACTAAAAGATGATCTGCCGCCTTATGTGCAAACTCCTCAAAAGATTTAGTCAGCTCATCTGCTTGACCATAAATATCAAGGTGATCAGCATCCATTGAAGTGACTGCTACAATATCAGGTGATAATCTTAGAAAAGACCTATCAAATTCATCTGCTTCAACCACAGCTACCTTATTTCCCTGGAGAATTAAATTAGATTTGTAATTTTCACTTATACCACCTAAAAAAGCAGTTACAGGCTCTCCACTCTCTTTTAACAAATGTGCTAAAATAGTTGTGGTTGTTGTTTTACCATGAGTTCCTGCTACTGCGAGAGTATATATAGATGCAGTAATGTCACCTAAAATTTCAGCTCTTTTTCTTACATCAAAGCCATTGTCTATAAAATAGTTGAGTTCCTTATGATCTTTAGGTACAGCTGGAGTATAAACGACGATTGTATCCTCTACATCCAAATAAGGTTTGTTGATCGAGGCAATATCATCTATATAATGAATAGTAATACCTTCAGAAATAAGAGCCTTCGTTAATTCCGTCTCTGTTTTATCATATCCAGAAACATTTTTTCCTAAAAACTTGAAATAACGAGCCAGGGCACTCATCCCGATGCCACCTATTCCTACAAAGTAATAGTTCTGTATGTCTTTCAAATTTCTTTTCATTAATCCCTGCGTACCCTATTTTATTTTTAAAATTTTTTCTATCTCATCAACAATATCAGAGGTAGCCTTTGGCAAAGCCATTTTTCTAATATTATTTGATAATCTATGTTGTATTTCTTCAGAACCCACTAATGTTTTAAAGGTCTCTTCAAAATTTTGATCCAGTTCTGTTTCCTTCAACATTAGAGCTCCCTGCTCATCTACAATAGCCCTTGCATTCTTGGTTTGATGATCCTCTGCTACATTTGGCGAGGGAATAAACAATACCGGTTTACCCACAATACATAACTCAGAAACTGATCCTGCTCCTGCTCTACTAATTATAATATCAGCCGATGCATAGGCTAAGTCCATCCGATCAATAAACTGAAGCACCTGTACATTTTCACTATTATATTTCTTATATTCTTCAAAATACAGTTTACCACATTGCCATATGATCTGAATTCCTAAGGCGGTAATAAAGTCCAGTTCACTTTCAATGAGTTGATTAATTCTCCGGGCACCTAAGCTTCCTCCTATAACCAACAGTATTTTTTTATTGCTATCCAGATTAAACTTATGGAATCCTTCTTCTTTTTTTGAATCAATTTCGATCAAATCTTGTCTTACCGGATTCCCTGTTTTTACTATCTTATTCTCTGGAAAAAAACGATCTAGACCGTCATAAGCGACACAAATTTTATCTGCTTTTTTAGCCAGCCATTTATTTGTAATACCTGGATAAGAATTCTGCTCCTGTAGCAATGTTGGTATATCAGCATCATTAGCTACCTTTAGCAGAGGCCCACTAGCAAATCCCCCTGTCCCAATTACGATATCCGGTTTTATTTGTTTAATTATTTTTCGAGATTTAAAAAGACTACTCAATAACTTAAATGGAAACATCAGATTGCTCCATGTAAGCTTTCTTTGAATACCACTAATCCATAAACCAATAATTTCATATCCTGCCTGTGGTACCTTTTGCATTTCCATACGGTCACTTGCTCCCACAAAAAGTATTGAACTATCCGGATAGCGTTTTTCTATTTCCTTAGCTATAGCTATAGCAGGATAAATATGTCCTCCTGTTCCGCCACCTGATAATATTACTTTTAATCCTTTACTCATACTGCCTCTCTTAATACATCCAAAGGATTTTCTTCGTTAGTAATATGATTATCATTTTGTTCTGTTGTAGCTGATTGCATTTCGGCATTACTTTTCTTGCTTACGCTTAAAACGATACCAATGGCTAAACAAGTCATCCATATAGAAGTTCCTCCACTACTAATCAATGGTAATGTTTGTCCGGTAACAGGAAATAACTCCACGGCTACAGCCATATTAATTAATGCCTGAAAAACTATAGGCAAACCAACACCAATTACTAACAGTTTACCAAAAACATCTGTATTCTTATGTGCAATAACTACAAGTCTGAAAAGTAACAGAAGATACAAAAGCATCAAAAATACCCCGCCTACAAGGCCCCACTCTTCAATTATGATAGCAAATATAAAATCCGAAGATGATTGTGGTAAAAAATTTCTCTGCACACTTTTCCCTGGTCCTTTACCAATAACACCTCCTCTGGCAATAGCAATCTTAGCACGTTCTATTTGATATCCTTCTTCTACATCTTCTTCACCCATAAAGCTTTCAACCCTACTTACCCAAGTATCCACACGGTTAGGAAAAACCCCGGGAAAAGCCTTAGCAAACAAAATAAAGAATGTTAGCACCAGAAGTCCGGAACCCAATATCGCCAGTATATATTTAAACGGATATCCACCTAAAAAAACCAACATCATCACCATAGCAAAAATGATTGCTGTGGTAGAAAAGTTAGCCGGCAAAATCAGCATCAAAATTAAGAACACCGGAACCCACAAAGGAACCAACGTTTCTTTGAAATTAACCTTCTTATCTTTAATTTTAGATAAGTATCTGGCTACATAGGCCATTAATACAACAGATGCAAGCGTAGAGGTTTGAAAAGTCAATCCTACAAAAGGTATTCTTATCCATCTACTGGCGTTAGCTCCCTCCACCATATTATTCTGAGCCATGGTGATCAGCAGCAATACTATCATTACAGGAATCATAATAATAGAAAGCCCTTTAAAATAATGATAAGGCACTTTGTGCACACCATACATTATTAAAAAGCCCAATACTAAATGTGCAAAATGTTTTATCAAAAAACCAAAAGTATCTCCATCCCCATATAAATAGGCCAAATTGCTACTGGCACTATATACAGGTAAAAAAGAAAACAGAGCCAACAAAGCAGCAATTGCCCAAATCACTCTATCCCCATTGATATTTGCTAAAATCCTTTTCATTAATTCCTTTTAATTCACATAAACTACAGCTCTCTTACTGCCTCTTTAAATTGCCTTCCTCTTTCTTCATAATTTTTAAACAGATCAAAACTGGCACAGGCAGGAGATAACAATACATTGTCATTTCTTTCTGCCATTTTATAAGCCAGTTCTACTGCTTCCTTCATGGATTGTGTTTCTTCAATGTTATCCACACAATTACCAAATGCATTCATAATTTTGGTATTATCAATTCCTAAACAGATAATTGCCTTAACCTTTTCATTTACCAGAGCATAAAGCTCACTGTAGTCATTACCTTTATCGACGCCACCCACTATCCAGATGGTTGGAGCTTTCATGGCATCTAAAGCATAATACGTAGCATTAACATTAGTTGCCTTCGAATCATTAATGTATTGAACATTATTAATTTTCAGTACGCTTTCTAATCTATGTTCCACACCGTGAAAGTTTTCTAAACACTCCCTGATTGTTGCTTTTCTTATCTTTAGTAATTGTGCTACAGTGGCTGCTGCCATAGCATTTTTTACATTATGATTTCCTTTTAATGCTAATGTATCTGTTGACATACTGAACTGTTCGTTATTAATTTTGATGTTTATATTATTGTTTTCTAAATAAGCTCCTTCTTCAAGCTTTTCCTTTAATGAAAAAGGAACCTTTTTTGGCCTTATCTTGTTTTCTTTTAAATAATCAGAGATGACTTCATCATCTTTATCATATATGAAATAGTCTTCCTCTGTTTGATTTTCTACTATTCTGAATTTTGATTTTATATAATTTTCAAACTTGTAATCATACCTATCTAAATGATCTGGCGTTATATTGGTTAAAACCGCTATGTATGGTCTAAAATCCTCAATACCATCTAACTGGAAACTACTCAACTCTAACACATAATTCTCATTATCATTAAGTGCTACCTGTTTTGCAAAACTATCACCGATATTACCTCCACAAGAAACAGGCAATCCTCCTTCTTTCAATATATAGTGGGTTAATGATGTAGTAGTAGTCTTTCCATTAC
>NZVW01000065.1 GCA_002697475.1 Aquimarina sp.
AGATATGGAGTTAAAAATGCAAATTTCAGCTCACGATTTGTTTCTGACCTAAATAGAAAGATTGAAAAAGCTGAGAAAAACTAATATTCCTTTAATGATCTAAAAATCTAACAATCTAAAAATCTAATTGATCTAAACCACTATCTCCGCAGCTCTTACTATACCCTGCGCGCAGAGAGGGTGAAGTAACGCGGACGGCGCGCGTGAGTTACTGATGTATCCGCGTTGACAATAATTACGTTGGCGAGGGATACCTAAGCGTTCGCGTTAGCAAAAGTTGTGCCCGCGAGGATAACCGGTATCTCCGCGATGGCAAACTTACCGTTGGCGACCCCTCCCGATGTCTTGGCGATGCCTGCTTTTGTGTCCGCATTGATAAAAAAGCACCGGGTAGCAACTTAAAAGAACTAAAAACCACTAACCCTGAACCAAGAACTATTAACTACCAACTAAAAACTCACTGACTCACACACTTAAATTTTTAGTTTATCTAAAAATTTACTTACTTTACTATACTTATCGTTACCCACCCCGTATTAATCGTCATAATTTTATTATAACAGTTCTTGTCTGTGGTTTTCCGTAATGGAAAACAGGAGAAGAATATTAGCTTTGAATATAAGAGTTGTATATATTCATCTGTATTGGAGATATATATTGATTAGTACTTATATATTATGCATTTAAAACTAAACTGATGATTAGAATTGACCATTGCGAAAATTTAATTCATTTTACCAAAGGAGAGGACAAATCTTTGGACTATGAAAGTGCATACCAAAATTTGAAAACTATTATAAAAACAGGAGAATTGAAAGGTAGTAATGGAATGATATTGGGCGGACACAATTGTGTATGTTATACAGAATCGCCTGTAAGGTGTCTTACCAACAAGGGACAATTGGAATCAAAATATTTCTCACGATACACGCCATTTGGACTTCAATATTGTAAAAAGGATGTTTTTCGAAATGGTGGTCGACCTGTAATTTACTCGACACGTGATGAAGCGGAAAAACAGAGAGGTAATGCTGATATAAATTGGCGATATGTGAGCTATGACCCAGCGATGGATGGAAGATTAGACTTTACTTGGGAACGGGAATGGAGAATCAAAAAGGATAGCGTACCTGTTAGACCTGACCTTGTAAAATTAGTCTTTTCAAGTTTAGTATGGATAGACAGATTTATAGAGGAACACGAAAAGGAATATCACGGAGTGGATATCGAAGATGATTGTGAGGAGTGTTATTGTACAAGAGAAGTAACAATTATGAATTTTACTGATTTTCTGAATAATGAAGAATGTGAAAACCTTATAGGAACCTGCCCGAATCCAGATAAGTTTCCGTGGATTTTAATTAATATGAATGAAAAATAAAAAAGCATACAACAATGGCTCCAATGAACGACCTCAGATAAGCCCGGGACGGAGCTTCTGAAGATTCGAGAAGATTTTGCTTGTGCCAGTTTGGCGTATACTTGCAAAGTTAAGCTCAAATCAAAGTAACTATAAAATCTGAGACCATAAGCAGGAATGAAAAAACTGTAACTAAACACCAAATCAATAAAATAAATGCCAATAGAAGGAGTAAGAAAAATTGCAAAAGGAAACTACACAATTTTTTACATTGATTTTTTCTCTGACGAATTCCAACAAATTATAAGAGATCAATTGAAAGGTATCTGGAATGGTTTTTCTGAAGCTGACAGTTCTCCTGAATTTTATTCATATAAAAATACTTTAAAATCATTTTTAGAAACTTATTCAACTAAATCTGAAAAAATAAAAAAAGGTATTATTGGAGAATTATTAGCTCATATTTTACTGAACAATGAAGATAATAATTTAACATCTTTATCAATATTGAAAAATAAAGAAGAGAAAAGCATTAAAAAAGGATTTGATATTATCTATTGTGATATTAATAAAAATCAAATTTGGTATTCTGAGGTAAAATCTGGAAGAAGTGAAAAAGGGACTTATAATTCTACAGATTACAATACTAAATTATTGAAAAGAGCAAAGAAGGGAATTTTTTCAATGTTAAATCAAAGAAGAGATAAGCTTTGGGAAAGTGCATTGATAGACGTTACTTTAACGATTAAAGAAGAAAAAGGAAGACTTGAATTAAAAAAATTACTTACTGACGATTCTCCCAATTTAAATTCAACTCAAAAGAAAAACGTAATTCTAATTTCTAGTTTATATCATAATTTAGTTGATGAAATTGAAGAATCTAGTATTTCCAATTTTCTAGATGAAACAATTCTCGAAGATCTTTTTGAAGATGTTATTACAATATCTATTCAAAAAAACACTTTTGAAACGGTTGCTAACTTTTTAAGCGATGAAATTTTAGGCTTATAGTGGAAGAAATAAATCAAATAACATTAAAAGAATATAGAAAAGTATTAAAAGCTGAATCTACTTTTTTTCAAGAGAGTTATAAGAAGCTTCAACTTGGAGAAAAGTTGAATAATACAGAAATTTTTCATTTATTAAAAAATGCGATTATTTTTTTCAAATTTTGGTGATATAGATTTACAAAAACTTGGCTATAAAATCATTGTAGCTTATTCTAACAAATATTCAGATTACAAACCTCTCTATGACTTTGCAATTAACAAGGGATATATTCCCATTTCTAAATTAGTAGAATCAAAATACTCTAATAAAGATTTACATAATCATTTCTTTAACCTCTTTTTTTCTGCATTTCAGGAAAATTTTAGAGAAAAAAATTATTATATATCTAATGGGCAAAAAAAATTAATTGAATTCTCTTCAGAGAATAATTCAAATTTTGTCTTGGTAGCCCCTACTTCTTATGGTAAATCAGAAATTATAGTAACTAAAGTTCTTTCGAATTTAGATAAAAAGGTATGTGTTATTGTTCCAAGTAAAGCTCTTTTAACGCAGACTAAAAAAAGACTATTGAAAAATTCAACTGAAAACATTCTTCAAAGAATTATTACTCACCCAGAAATGTACAAAGGAAATGAAAGAAATTTTGTTGCGGTTTTAACTCAAGAAAGGCTTTTACGATTATTACAAAAAAATCCGTCTTTAAAATTGGACATTGTACTTATCGATGAAGCCCATAATTTGTTTGGAGATAAAGAAGATGATGAAAGATCTATTCTCTTGGCACAAACAATAATTATATTAAAAAAGAGGAATGACAACATAATCTTAAATTTCTTTTCTCCTTTTATATCCAATCCTGATAACTTGAAAATTAAACAAACAAATTATGAAATTGCTTCTAAAAATACAGAAGAGTATATAAAAACTGAGAAATATCTAATATGTGACCTATATGAATCCTCAGGTGAATTAAAAATATATGAGCAATTTTCAAATGAATTTATAAATACGTCAATTTATTATAATGATACGATTGATTTGTTGAATGGAGAGAAATCAAGTAAAAATATAATATACCTAAACCGTCCAAAACATATTGAAGAATTTTCCGTTGAACTTGCTGATAAAAATACTCAAAGTGAAGTAATAAATAAGGAAGTCGTGGCTACGATATCAGATTTTATTCATCCTGATTACAATCTAATAAAATGTATCAAAAAGGGTATTGTATATCATCACGGGGGAATGCCAGAAATAATTCGTCTTTATGTTGAGAAAATTTTTAGTGAGAGTAGTAATCTAGAATTTGTAATAACAAGTTCTACTCTATTGGAAGGAGTTAATATTCCAGCTGAAAAAATTTTCTTACTTTCTACTAAAAAAGGGCGTAAAAATTTATCTACTTCTCAATTCAAAAATTTAATTGGTCGTGTAAATAGATTTAGTGAGATATTTAGTGATAAAAATGGTGATTTAAAACTGCTTGAGCCTAAAATTTATATAATCAAAAGTATATTTGAAAATAAAAGAGCGAATATAGAGACTTTTGTAGCCACAAGAGCACGTACGGATGTAAAAATAAATGATGAAGTAAATAATTTGCTATTAAAAGAAGAGGATACACTAAACGAATCTCAAAAAAAGAATCTAAATAAATCTTTAGAATATTTAGAAAATATTGAGCCTGATTCAACGAATCTAGAAGATGTAGATTATGTCCAATCAGAAATTGCAAAATTGTGTTTTAAAAACAACATTTTTGATTTTGACATTAAGCGATCAGAACCAAAATTAGTAATTAATTTAGCCAATTATAAATCTACTTTATTTCCAATAATTAAAGATAGTAATCAATTAATCGAAGCTATTTATTCTATATTTTTCAACCAAATTAATATTACTGATAATAATATTAATCGTTTACAAAATCCTGCCGCAAGAAGATTTTACGCTATGATTTTGAACTGGAGGAGTTCAAGTGCTTCTTATAAAGAAATGATTAGTAGTTTTATGAGTTATTGGGCTTCACTGAGAGGAGAAAACTTATTGATTTATGTTGGCGCTAAATGGGGTACGGATAAAAGAAATTTCACAGACCATCAACCTCTTTATATTGATCTAAGAAAAAAGAATAATATTGATAGAATAAACATTGCAATCATTCGAATAAAAGAAGAGCAAGATTTTGTAGAGTTTAATCTTTTAAAGTATATAGATATTCTTGCTGAATTAGAGCTTATGGATACTGACTTCTATGAACAAGTCAAATATGGAAGTTCTGACAAAAGGATTATTACATTATTGAAAAACGGTTTTTCCATCGAGCTAGCTAAAGCTATTACACAAGAAGAATATCAAAGTTTGGTTGTTATAGATCATCTTTTGGATGAAATAATAATTAGAGACGAGATCATAAATGAAATGGAAATAAATGGAGAAAATAAAATTCTTATTTTCGAAATAAAGTACCATATAAATGAAAAATAAATTCCAAATCTCGCTAGTGGCTACAGCGCTACCAGGCTCCCACACAACACCAAAGATCCAACAAAGTCTATCCTTTCTTATGAGGAATACAAGAATCGAGGAGAGGAACTCATGATTCGCTTTGAGGATTGCATGATTGATCGTGAGGAATGCATGATGCGCGTTGAGGAACCCATGATTACATTTGAGAACTCAATTCTTTAAAGGTTAAGAATGTGTGAAATAACGGTTCTTTAGCACAGCAATAGCATAAAAGGAGATATGTTTTTTATAACTTTAGTTACACAAATAAAATCACATAAACATGAGCACAATTAGATTAGGAGATGAGGCTCCAAATTTTACGGCGCAATCCACAGAAGGACATATTAATTTTCACGAATGGTTAGGGGATAGCTGGGGGATATTATTTTCGCACCCGGCAGATTACACCCCTGTCTGTACAACAGAGCTAGGCACCGTGGCTAAATATAAAGAGGAGTTTGACAAAAGAAATGTAAAAGTAGTGGCGCTAAGTGTGGACGGATTAGAGTCTCATAAGGGCTGGGTCAATGACATTAACGAAACACAACACACCACGGTTAACTTTCCTATTATAGCAGATGAAGACCGAAAAGTATCCGTACTCTATGATATGATACATCCTAATGCGGATAGTCAACATACGGTGAGATCGGTATATGTCATCGGGCCGGATAAAAAAGTAAAACTTACCATTACCTATCCTGCATCCACAGGAAGAAACTTTGATGAACTTTTGCGGGTAATTGACTCCCTGCAGTTAACTGCCTATCATAAAGTAGCTACACCGGCCAATTGGAACAACGGAGATGATTGTGTTATCGTTCCTTCGGTTTCCAATGAGGAGATACCAGGTTTATTTCCAAAAGGACATAAAGAGGTAAAACCGTATTTAAGGATGACTCCTCAACCAAACTGGAATTAATAGTAGTATATAACATATTAAAAGAGACTATCTAAAAAGTTAATTATCCTTTCACACTGAGCTTTCACACTGAGCTGTCACACTGAGCCTGTCGAAGTGCAGTCGAAGTGTAACTGGAGTACTGTCTAACTTTTTAGGTAGCCTCTTTAACTTAGGGTTAGTCTGTAGATTCTGCTACCGATAGTATATGATTTGTGTAGGATGCGGTACTATAAATAATTCTAAAAATTGATCAAGTATTGAAAAAAGCTACTATAATTCTGGGAATATCTTTTTTTATAATATTACAATCATGCTATTTTGGAGCAGGGTTGGTGGAGAAAGAAATAACTGAAGACTACATTTTGTTTGCTAATAGTTCTTTAGATGAAATGAGTATTTGGTTTAAGGATGAAAAGCATTCAAGTCGACTTATTGTTCCTGAAACAGTTTTTGCCGTAGGGCAAAATGAAAATTATATCATTGCAAAAAGCCATCCTAAAAATGCTGAAACTGGTGTGGATAAGAGTGTAATATATTATCACATTATCGACACAAGAAAAAAAGGCAATGAACAATATATCAACTTATCAATAGAGCAGTTTCAGAGTCTAAAGCAGAATTTTAAAATCTCTAATGATTTAGGTTTTGAAAGTGTTTACGAAGACTAGAGTGATTCATAATATAACAAATGAAAAATCTATACACTTAGTCCAGGGAGTAATGAATTTAATAGGATAATAGCTCACTGTTTAAAGAAATAAAACTGATGCAAGCCGAGAAAGATCAAAAATACTGGAAAGACTATACTGAGTTTATTCAAGAAGTTGAAAATTTAACTAATTTAAGTCCTTCGGCTTTGTTACTGCGCTATGAAGAACTGATCGCTGAACTAAACGATGAAGAAGAGGATTACTTTTTAGAATGGAAATATGAATTAAATCATGAGTTATGAATTAGACAGAAAATTCAGAAAGTGATTGATCACAAACCTATTTCTGAAAATGTTCTTCTAAAAGATTTTAAAGAAAAAATTGCAAGCTTGGATTCAGAATTTAAAAAGCATATTCTGAATTTTAAACAAACTGACTGGTGGAATAATCCTCAATTAAAATTTGAACAAGAGTAGAATAGGTTTTATTAATTTTACTATTAAAAGAAATTAAATTCATGCAAACTGAACTTAAAACGGTATTTGATCAATATGTAGATCAATTGACCACCGCAGGAGCGATTAGCCCTAAGGTCATTAAAACTTCAAATGAAGATGACGTTATAGATGAGTTAGAGTCGTTAGAAGCTATATCACTACCGGAAATGGTTGTGGAATATTTAACGTTAATCGATGGATATGATGATGATCTCTGTGATGATTTAGATGTCTATGAACCGGAATTTGCCTGGAATATGTATCCTATTGAAGTAGCTTCCATTCCTACCGTTTATGAGGATTTGGCAGGATGTGGTGGTGCGGATAACCCTGACTACTGGCCTGTAGGCTTTTTACCCATATTAGAAGATGGATCGGGTAGTTATGTGGTAGTAAATTGTATTGAGGATTCACCAACTTATGGCGCTGTATATGATATGTCAGAAGGTGTAGGCTGCAATAGAGTTTCTGATACTATATCGGATTTTTTAGAGGGGTGTAGAAAAGAATTGGTGGAAGGCTTACGGGTGTTTGAGGAACCTGAGCTTTCAACAGTAAAGGATGCCAAGAGCTATTTAGTTGAATGTAGAAAAATTTATGGGAACACTCCTTACTTTAGTAGAATAGGTAGTATGGATCAACAAATTGTGGATTGGAAATAAGGTGTTCAATAAAACAGGCCTATTGTATTAGCAATTCATTTCAGGAACCAACTTCTTTATCCTTAAAATAATTCTCCAGCTACTGCTAGCTTTTCACTAGTGTTTTTCCCCCGTATAACGTATAAGTACTACATACATAAAAGATATGCCTTTTTTATATTTTAGCTAAGCCACAAATGGTTATATATTAGGTACATCTTGTCATTAACATGTACAGAACCTGATAACCAACTATGCAAATGCTATAAAATGTATTTATTTATGAAAACACGCTATATCACATTTCTGCTTTGTTGTTTGATCGCAGCTTGCAAAACTGAAAAGAGATCAGAATCTACTGAAGCTAATCCCATTGTTACAGATACAATAACAACTGCTGATTCGGTTAAAGAAACTAGAAATCCAAATGCATTTGACGAAGAAAACGAAGAAGAGGAAATGGATGATATGGAATTTATGCCACCCATCGAAAAAAATAGTTACTTTGGTCTTACCATCGGAGATGACGTAAGTGACCATAAAAAAGTCTTGGCAGAAGGTCAATTACAAACCGGTGAAGGTGAGTTTGATGTACATTACATTGTGTAGAAATCCGACACTCTTGGCTATGCATTTGGAGAAAAGAGTATAGAATCTATACATATCTGGGACTCAAGAGGTGCTACCAATGATGGTATCCGTGTGGGAACAACTTTTGGTGAATTAAAAGAAATTTTAAAGACACCGGAGGTGCATGGTTCAGAAATGGAATCACGTGTACACGTTTTCAACAAAAAACATATGTATCGCTTAGAGTACTACGATATTGAATATGATATAGATGCTACTAAGATTCCGGATACCGCAGTGGTCAAGGAAATTATAATCACAAAATAGAATGGAGAGAGTTTTAATGAAGTATACATAGCTTCATTAACTACCTTTTTAAAAACAATTAAAAATTACAAGTGAGTTGATGCTTTTTCTTTGCTAAACGTTATTTATTTTGCCTGTAACCAATTTTATACTGCGATCAAAAAATAATTGAATATCCATGAAATATAATAAAGTATTGTCGTCAACCTGAACTTGTTTCAGGTTCTCATCACAAATAACTGATTATAGGGATAATGAGATTTCGAAATATCCCGATAGCTATCGGGACGGAATGACGATAATTTATATCATTATCGCTATTAGCGGACAATCATTAAAAATAACCTTAGGATCAAAAAGTAATTTCTTCATTTTAAAAAAAATGAAAATTTAAGGTTTACATTTTTTGAAATCTTACACTAATAGATAAATCAATTTTTTTAACCTTAAAATTTTACTTAATGAAAGCTTTACGATTAATTTTATGTCTATCTATTTTTACCATATTATCTTGTAGCAGTGATGATGATAATGGTCCGGATACGAGCCCGGTGACGGAGCCATTTTTTGCTAAGAT
>NZVW01000066.1 GCA_002697475.1 Aquimarina sp.
CGTCAACGCCATTTTCTTTTAAAGCAGAGGCAGTATTTCTGGCTAGCTCTTCTGTTGGCATAAAGAAGTTTAAAAAAGCATAGCTTTCAATTCCACCTTCAGGAACTCTTCTGAAAGAAACTTCAGGGATTTCGCTTAGTGCTTCTCTAAGAATGGTGTAATTTTTCTTTTGCGTAGCTATAGTATTTTCAAGCTTCGCTAATTGTGCGATACCTACCGCCGCATTCAATTCTGATATCCTGTAATTGTATCCTAAGAATGGATGAGATTCAGCTCCTCGGTCATTACCTATGTGATCATGACCGTGATCCTGATATTTATCAGCATTCTTAGCATAGCTTTCATTATTCGTTATTACAGCGCCACCTTCTCCACAGGTAACTGTTTTTACGTAATCAAAAGAAAAACATCCTAAATCCCCATAACTCCCCAGAGCTTTGCTGTCATAAAACCCGCCAATTGCTTGACAAGCGTCTTCTAACAAGATTAAATTATGTTTATTACAAATAGCTTTCAGAGCTGATAAATCAGCCATAGAACCGCACATATGCACAGGCATAACAACTTTAGTTTTTGATGTTATCGCTTTTTCTACTGCTTGAGGATTTAGGGTTAGGGTGTCATCAATGTCACAAAGCACAGGAATTGCTCCGATAGAAAGTATGGACTCAAAACTTGCCACAAAGGTAAAAGTTGGCATAATGACTTCATCACCAAAACCAACACCTGCAGACGCTAAAGCCACTGTTAGGGCAGAAGTACCACTAGACACTGCTTGAGCATAAGTAACCCCCATTTTATTGGCCAATGCCTTTTCTAATTCAAGCGCTTTATAATGTCCATTTCTATTGCCGTCAAAACCATAACGCATTAAAACACCATTATCTAATACATCTTGAACCTGTTTTCTTTCTTCTTCTCCGAATATTTCGAACCCTGGCATAGCTTGAATTTATTGATTAAAAAAACTCTTTCCGGCAAAAGTATCGAAAAGAGTCTTGTAATAAAACTTTTAAAAATATTTTCTTTACTAGTAATGAATTACTGTTTCTTCGATAGATCTTCTTACTTTTTTAAATCCGGAAAACATATCATCATCGGCTCTATAACCCACAGGCAGTACCAGTACAGATTTTAACCCTTTATTTTCTAATTCTAGTACTTCATCATATTTTGCAGGAATAAAACCTTCCATAGGACAAGAGTCGATTTCTTCAAGAGCGCATACAGTTAGTAGATTTCCTAAAGCCAGATAGGCTTGTTTTGAGGCCCAGGTGTTTATTTCGTCAACAGACTTCATGCTAAAAGAACTGATTAACTGTTCTCTGAAGGGTTTAAGAATTTCATCAGATGTATTTCTGGTTTTCTTTACATTTTCAAAATATGAGTTTATATACTTTTCATCCAGATCGCGTTCTATACAAATGACAAGTATATGTGATGCATCTGCTACCTGCTGTTGATTCCAGGAAAACTCTGTCAATCTTTTTTGTAACTCTTTATTCTGTATTATAATCAATCGTAAAGGTTGCAGACCATAAGATGTAGCAGTTAAATTAAATGCTTTTGATAAGGTCTCAATTTTATGTTGTGGCAGAAGTTTAGTATTGTTAAATTTCTTTGTAGCGTAGCGCCATTGTAGACTTTCTATAATATCCATAGCAAGTTTTTTTAATTGTGCAGCAAAGATACAGCTATAAGATTTACCTTTATCGTCCATAACAATAATTAAAAACTATAATAAGCATTAATGATAGCTATAGACCAACTTATAGAAGAATCTGAAACTAAAATTTTTAAAGCCGTATTTCCTAATACTACCAATCATTATGATACCCTATTTGGAGGAACTGCACTACAACTGATGGATGAAGTCTCCTTTATCTGTGCCACACGTTTTAGTCGTAAAAAGGTGGTGACTGTATCAACCGATAAAATAGACTTTAATAAATCCATACCAGAAGGTACCATTATTGAATTGGTAGCAAGAGTAACTGAAGTGGGAAGAACAAGTTGTGTAGTAAAAGTCGATATTTTTAAGGAAGATATGTATAGCTATGACAGAGAGCTTGCCGTTTCAGGGCATTTTAAATTTGTAGCTATAAATAATGAAAAAGAACCTATTCCCATCATTGATAGTAAATAAAGTATTGTATTTTGATATAAAAATTAAGGAGATGCTTAGATACAGCATCTCCTTATTAAATTGGATAGATATTAAATCTATTATTTTTCGTTTAATTGCTTTATTTTAATTCTAAAAGCAGCAAAGATTAAAGTCATAAACGGACTCAACCAGTTAAATATTGCGAATATAAAGTAGTCTACTACAGGAACACCTAGAACTCCACTTTGATAAGCTCCACATGTATTCCACGGTACTAAAACAGATGTTACCGTACCTGAATCTTCTAGTGTTCTACTCAGGTTTTCAGGAGCCAGACCTTTATCTCTAAAAGCTTTAGCATACATCCTTCCGGGAACAACAATCGCAAGATACTGATCAGATGCTGTGACGTTTAAAGCTAAACAGCTTGCTACAGTACTGGCAAATAATCCAAAAACCGTATCAAATAATCCCAATAAAGCTTTGCTAATTCTAGCTAAAGCACCTATAGCATCCATAACTCCTCCAAAAACCATAGCACAAACAATTAACCAAATTGTTCCTAACATTCCGGACATTCCACCTGCAGAGAACAAGTCATTAAGTTTTGGATTGGAGGTTGCAATAGATGTATCTACGGTTATTGCATTCATTATTGTAAAATAGGAGGTAAGGATATAGTCTGTAGGCTTAGCTTCTAGATTGAATGTTCCTATAGTTTCACCTTCTTTTTTAATAATTACTTTTTGTATAAACTTTTGGCTCACTCTTTTATTAGAAGGTGCTAAGTCCATTATAGTTTCATTGATTGTAATATCGTCTGTTTTAGGTATTAAAACATATTTACCAGGAGAGTGATAGTTATTGTTAGATCTTACATCATAATTTGAGTCCCAATCAATGTATTCACTGTATTCTGAAGGTATTTCTGTTATCTGATAGTGTAATCCATTTTGCCATATAATTTCGCTTTGAAAAATAAGACAAAAAATACCGCCCAGTAATGTTCCTGTCAATAAAGCAATAAGGGGAGGAGTTTTCTTAATAATTAAAACTACTACGGCTACAGGTACTATAAATAGCCAAGGTGTTATAGTAAATGATTTTTTAATATCAGTTAACATTTGAGCAGTGTCAGTCACTCCTGAGGTATCTTGCGCTAAACCAATAATTATGAAAAATATTAAAGTAATTACAATTGTTGGAATAGTGGTGTAGGTCATATATTTAATGTGATCGAAGAGTTCTCCTCCAGCCATAGCAGGAGCAAGATTAGTAGTGTCTGACAAAGGAGACATTTTATCCCCGAAGTAGGCTCCTGATAGAACAGCTCCTGCAGTCATCCCTAAAGATATGTCTAAAGCTCCTCCAATTCCTATTAAAGCAATACCCACGGTTGCAGAGGTAGTCCAAGAGCTCCCGGTGGCTATGGAAATAATAGCACAGATGATAACACAGGCTGCTAAAAAGATTGTTGGATTTAAAATTTGCAAACCATAGTAAATCATAGCTGGTATGATACCACTAATAAGCCATGTACCTGCTAATGCCCCTACCATGAGTAAAATTAAAAGAGCTCCAGTGGTTGACTTAACATTTTTAGCAACTTCTTCCATCATTTGCTCATATGATACTTTATTAAAAAAGCCAACAATTGCAGCCACCGCGGCACCTAACAATAAAATAAATTGATTACTTCCGCCTAATGCAGAATCACCAAACACATATACATTAAACGCTAAGAAGACAACTAATGCGAAAACCGGGATAAGTGCTTCCCAAATATTGAGTTCTTTATTGTTTATAACTTCCTCATTCTCTGGGTTTGAAGGAGTAATTTTTTGACTTTCCATAAAATTTTGATGTTTTGCGGCTGTAATGTTACAATTTTAGTCTAACCTATGCAAAACCAAATTTTAATATTCACTTTTACTATTTGTAAGATAAAACTTCTATAATCCATTACTTGAGAAACTTTTTTCACTTTTTTTGCAATTACTTATTTTGATTTTAAGTATTTCATCGATTAAAAACGCTTTTTGTCGGTTTGTTTTGTTTTTAATGACATTTAAAAAGAAACATTTATTGTTATATAGCGTACTTTCGAACAAGAAATTAAGGCTAACAAAATATATTTAGACCCCTTTTTTTACCCTATCGAATACCCTGATTAACCTGATAAGCCTCACACCCCAAGAGGCTTTTTTTATGACAGTAATTGTGCTATATTTAGTAAAATTATCTCGTGGATATTAAGGTTAAAAGAAGTATAGAGTTATTTTTTCTATTTGTTGTTTTGCCGGCAAGTCTATCAATTAGTTATCCTATTTGGATCAAAATATTGGTTGTGCTCAGTTCTTTTATTTATGTCCTGTATCTATTAAAAAAAGAATATGATTTTGGTTTTAAAATTCCTTCAAAGCATTCTGCAATAGCATTTAGAAATCGTATTTTGGTTAACTTTAGCATTATACTCATACTAACCGTAGTATTGGTTTATTTCTCAAATCCTGATATGCTATTTTCAGTAATGTTAAAAAAAACTACTTTGTGGGCTGTCATTTTGTTGGTGTATACACTTTTTTCTGTACTTCCTCAGGAACTCATCTATAGAACTTTCTTTTTTCATAGGTATCAGCTTCTTTTTAAAAATAAGAGCATGTTTATTTTCCTCAATGCAACACTGTTTTCTTTAGCACATATCTTTTTTAGAAATACTCTAGTGTTGATATTAACTTTTTTAGGGGGTTTATTATTTGCTTTTACCTATCACAAATCAAAATCTACTTTATTGGTGTCCATTGAACACGCAATCTATGGTAATTGGTTGTTTACTGTAGGGATGGGAGAGATGTTGGCATTTCCCGGAGCTGATTAAGAAGTATACCCTTTTAAAAAATCAATGAGTTGTTGTACTGCTTTTCCTCTGTGACCAATCTTGTTTTTTAGACTAAGAGGCATCTCTGCAAATGTTTCTGTATAGCCTTCTGGCAAAAAGATAGGATCGTAACCAAAACCTTGGTCACCCTTTTTTTCTCTTGTAATTTCTCCTTTACAAATGCCTGTAAATGTATAGTACTTTCCTGCTAAGTAAAGGGATATAACTGTTTTGAACTGAGCCTCCCTATTTTCAATATTATCTAGATTTTCAAGTAGCTTGTGCATATTGGCATCAGCATTTTTTGTTTCGCCTGCATATCTGGCAGATAAAACTCCGGGTTCTCCATTAAGAGCTGTTACTTCCAGACCTGTATCATCTGCAAAACAGTTGTAACCATAATTATCAGCTACATACTTAGCTTTTTGCAAGGCGTTACCTTCAATTGTTGGAGATGTTTCAGGGATATCTTCAGTACAACCAATATCCTGTAAACTTATGATCTCAATAGTCTCCGGCAATAAAGCTTGGACCTCTTTAACCTTATTGGTATTATTTGTTGCAAAGACAATTTTCATGATTTACAATTTAAGCTTCGGCATCAAAATCTTTAATCCATTTTTCCTGTACTTTCAACACCTGCTCAATGACATCTCTTACACAGCCTTTACCACCTTTTTTAAACGAAACATATTTAGAGATTTCTTTTACCTCTGCAACTGCATCCTGCGGGCAAGTAGGCAATCCCACTAATTTCATAACAGGGATGTCAGGAATATCGTCACCCATATAAAGAACGTTTTCGGTTTTGATATTATAGATATCCAAATATTCATCCAACTGTTCAAGTTTATGATGGGCTCCCAGATAAATATCTGTGATACCGAGACCTCTTAAGCGTTCACGAACGCCCTCATTTTTACCACCGGATATGATACAAACATTAAAACCTTGTTGAACTGCTGTTTTGAGTGCATATCCATCTTTAATATTCATGGTACGCAGAAGTTGCCCATCTGTATTTATAATTACGCTACCATCAGTTAATACACCGTCTACATCAAAAATAAAGGTTGTGATATGCTTTAGATATTCTTTATAGCTTTTTTCCATGTTTATTTTGAATCGCTTCAGTAATTACTTTATATATTTTTTTATGTTCAATATCTGAAATTTGATTAAGATGTCTCTCAATAGTCTTTAGATCATTCCTTATTGCCGGACCCGTCTGTGATTTTTCAGGGGGCAAAGTAAGTGCCTTTTCTGCAGTTTCAATAATTAAAGGATGCAAAATTTCAAAAGGAATATCATTTTGATCACATTCCTCTTTAGCAATGGTAAACATATAGTTGCTGAAATTATTGGCAAACACAGCTGCAACGTGAAGCATTTTTCGCTGCTCAGAGGATATCTCATATACTTTTGGAGAAAGCGAAGAAGCTATTTTTTTAATGAGATTGAGGTCTTCCTTATGCTCTGCCTCCAGACAAAAAGGAACCTTGGTAAAATCTACATGCTTGTTTTTACTAAAAGACTGCAATGGATAAAAAACACCTCTTCGATGCTTATTATTTATACTATTTATCGATACGCTTCCTGAGGTATGCACAACTAAATGATCACCTTCAGGAATTTCTGAAGATACTTCTGCAATAGCATCGTCACTAATTGCCAATATATATAAATTTGCCTTGGCCAATTGTTTGATGTCACTTACGACCAGATGTACTGCATTTTCTTCTTTTGATAAGGCTAAACCTCTTCTATTATAGCATTGAACTATATCAACATCATCGATATCTTTTAAAGCAATGAACAGGTGTGAAGCGACATTTCCTGAACCGATAATAACTATTTTAGTCATAGCGCTAAAATAATGAAGAATAGTATAAATATCCTAACATAGATGAACATCTGTTAAATCAACAAAAACAACATCTTATTCATAGGCAATTTTCCTTTTAAAAGCTGTAAATTTGCCCAGTTTTAAAAAGACCTTTACTATGCAAAAAAAGCTAATTAGCATTTTGTTTTCTACCAGGCTTATGGCCATTCTGTTTATTGTTTTTGCGGTATCAATGGCAATAGGGACTTTTGTTGAAGATAAACACGGAACCAGTGCAGCAAGAATATTAATCTATAATGCTTGGTGGTTTGAAGCTATAATGATATTTTTTGTAATCAACTTTTGTGGAAATATTAGTAGATATCAATTGTATAAAAAGGAAAAATGGGCCACCCTATTACTACACTTGTCTTTTATTCTCATAATTATTGGTGCCTTTGTGACCAGATATATTAGTTATGAAGGTGTAATGCCTATAAGAGAAGGCGAAACAACTTCTTCTTTCCTATCCGAGAAAACATACCTTAAAGTCTTTTTAGATGGTGAAATTGATGGGGAAGCAAAAAGGCGGACAATTTTAAAATCACTTGAACTATCTGAGTATACTGAAGCTTCAAACGATTTTACCCTGAATACTGACTTTAACGGGGAACCAGTTACTATAAAATATAAAGAATACATCAGCGGTGCAGAGCTTGGCCTTGTTGAAACTGAAGATGGTGATAATTACATTAAAATTGTTGAAGCAGGAGGAGGGAACAGGCATGATCACTACCTAAAAGAAGGTGAAGTTAGCAATATACATAATGTGTTATTTGCCTTTAATAAACCTACAGATGGTGCTGTCAATATTACATATAGAAATGACGAATACTTGTTAGAATCTCCTTTTGATGGCTCTTTTATGCGTATGGCAGATCAATTTCAGGGATTAGTTTTTAAAGACAGTGTACAGCCCCTGATACTGAGATCCCTGTACCAAACTGCAGGAATGCAGTTTGTTATTCCAGAGCCTGTAATAACAGGTAAATATGATGTTATTCCTCTAGAAACAAAAGAGAAAGGCCAACAAGATGCATTACTTCTTGAGGTTACAGCGAATGGTGAAACTAAGGAAGTTAAATTATTAGGGGGTAAAGGCTATTATAATGATATGAAGATGATTGAGCTTGGTAACCTGGATCTCTATTTTTCATTTGGATCTAAACAACTGGAATTACCTTTTGCATTAAAATTGAATGACTTTATTGCAGATAAATATCCGGGAACTGAGAAAGTCTATAAAGCCTTTAAAAGTAAAGTTGAAATTGTAGATCAAGGGAAATCTGAACCTTATGATATTTATATGAATCACGTGCTTGATCATGAAGGGTACCGTTTCTTTCAGGCATCTTTTGACCCGGATGAAAAGGGAACTATTCTATCAGTTAATCACGATCGTTGGGGTACCTGGATTACTTACGCGGGTTATATTCTTTTATATTTAGGATTGATGCTTATTCTATTCACTAAAGGAAGCAGATTTAAGGACCTGGAAGTGCAGCTGAATAAAGTGAAATCAAAGAAAAAGTCTTTGATGACAGGTTTAGTATTGTTATTTAGTTTATCAGTTTTCGGACAAGAAGTTAATCAAGATCCTCATTCTCTTGACAACCATGTTACTTCTATACCTACAAAGGCTCAGCTTGATTCTATTATAAGAGCTAATGCTGTGGATAAGGATCACGCTGCTAATTTTGGTAGCCTGGTGATTCAGGATGAGAGAGGGAGAATGAAGCCAGTGAATACCTTTTCTTCAGAGCTACTTAGAAAGTTAAGTAAAAAGGATACTTACGAAGGTTTGACGGCAGATCAGGTTTTTCTATCTATGGTAGAGAATCCTTTTATATGGTATGGTGTTCCTATTATTGAGATTAAAAGAGAAAATGATAGTATCAGAAAAATACTGGGAGTACCAGCATCAGAAAGACGAGTTTCTCTTATTGATCTTGTAGATCCTGATGGATCTTATAAGTTAGATCCTTATCTTGAAAAGGCTAGCAGTACAAATAATCCAAGTCAGTTTGAAAAGGATTTCTTAAAAACACATGAAAAATTCTATTTACTTAATCAGGCTTTGGGAGGTGGAATTCTTAGAATTTTCCCAATACCTAACGATGAAAATAATAAATGGGTTTCTGTACCACAGCTAAATGAAGCAAACTTTTCAGGTATGGATTCTGTTTATGTAAGACAGATACTGCCTATTTATAGACAATCTTTAGCTGACGCCAGAAAAAGCGGAGATTACAGTAAAGCAGATCAATACCTCGATAGCATGAAAAGCTTTCAAAGAAAGTTTGGTAGCGATGTATTGCCTACTGAAAAGAAAATTAAGGCGGAGATAGCCTTAAATAAGTATGATATTTTTAGGACACTTTACCGATACTATATGATGATAGGTCTTTTGTTAATGATCTTTGTCATTATACGTATTTTCAAGGAGTCCAGAATCATTCGTTGGCTGATTCATGGAACCATAGGTATAGTGATTCTCTTTTTTATGATGCATACAGCAGGACTAATTATAAGGTGGTATGTATCGGGTCACGCACCCTGGAGTGACGCTTATGAATCAATGATTTATGTTGCTTGGGCAACTATAGCCTTAGGATTGGCATTTGGTAGAAAGAGTAATTTGACTATCGCTGCAACTACGTTTGTGGCAGCAATAATTCTGTTTTTTGCACATCAGAATTGGACAGATCCGGCAATAGCTAACTTACAACCGGTATTAGATTCTTATTGGGTATTAATTCACGTATCCATTATTGTGGGTAGTTACGGGCCTTTCTTTGTAGGAGCAATCTTAGGAGTGCTGGCTCTTTTACTTATGATATTAACCACAAATTCGAATAAAAAGAGAATGGATTTAACTATTCGTGAGCTTACCATTATTAATGAAATGGCCTTAACTATAGGTTTAGTGATGTTAACTATAGGAAACTTCCTCGGAGGAATGTGGGCTAATGAAAGTTGGGGTCGCTATTGGGGTTGGGACCCTAAAGAAACATGGGCTCTGGTAAGTATTATGATATACGCATTTGTAATTCATATGAGATTAGTTCCTGGATTGAGAGGAAGATGGTTGTTTAATATGGTTTCAGTTTTTGCGATATCTACAATCTTAATGACATATTTTGGAGTGAACTTTTACCTAAAAGGGTTGCACTCCTATGCTAGCGGAGATCAGGTCGTAACACCGACAGGAGTTTATTATAGTCTTATTGGATGGATAGTACTTAGTGCAGTTTCATATTGGCGTTATAAGATACATTACAAGAAGAGCTAAACACGATGTAAATAAAAAAAACGGAAGTGTCATGAATAAACGCTTCCGTTTAAAAAATGCATATAAGCATAACCCTCTGTGTCGACTAAACACTACAAACCTATTGCATTTTTTTCAGATAAATGAGTTAAAAACCGGGAGCTATAGCCCCCGGAACCGATAAATGGATGATGAATTTGAGGTTGTTATCATAAATAACGAATCTTCAAAATACCATAATCAGTTTTTGTTTAAAGTGAGCCATATACCATTCTAGCAACAAAGAAGATGATTTGTGTGTGTGAGTTCCGGGTAAGCCAATGTCCGGAACAATGTTGGTTTTAGGAAATAAGAGTTGAATATCAGGTTGCTAGAAATAATTCTTAATATGTTATACCTTATTGTCACAATTTGTCAAACCATTATAGGATGCAATGTCGTGTGACTTATTTTGGTTTAGGAAATAATGTAATGTTTTCATAGTTTGTTGTTCAGTGCGGGAAAGTTCCCTTAATTTACTATGATAACAACCTCGTTTCAAATGTAGGAAATAGGCTTCTATTGTTTTTACAGAAGTTCTTCAAAATTTTAACTGTTAAACCATAGAATTTTACTTTTTGATATAGTTAAAAAATTGTATAATAAATGATTATAAAATTTTTTTAATAATAATTCATACAAGGTAAAATCCAGAAAATAACGGTTTTTTAACATCTTGTGTATGTTTTGACCTGATAATTTAATACGCATGCCGAAAAAATATGCAAACTGGGTATAGATGTTTAGCAAGATTAGCGTTTAATTAGATTCTTAGGCTAAGCAGAAGTACTTGTTAGCGAAACGGTTTGAAAACTGAATTGATGGTTGATCAAAAGCTTCGTGACGTTTGTGATTGAAAAATCAAATGATTCAGACAATTGAATTTAATAACGGGAATATGAAATTTTGTTCTAGTTAAGTGTATTTGATCAAGAGGTGGTTAATCCTTTTCTTACCATATTACCCCATTTTTTCTTTTTATTAAAATAGTAATCTATATTTCCACGTATGGCTGCATATAAGGCAAAGGGGTGAAGTATAAAAGGCTCTAAAGCACTCAGTAAAATTAATTGCAGACCGGTTCCTTTCTTTTTGTATTGATGAAAGGTCAGTTC
>NZVW01000067.1 GCA_002697475.1 Aquimarina sp.
TTAATATGAGAGCATCTTTATCTCATGTTAAGCTTAATGCAGGAGAAATTGATGGAGATCAGACGTATATAGAAGCATCATATTCTCCCATTACAGTGGCCAACTGGAAAAATGGAAGACTGGTAATGAATTATGTCAAAAATTGCAGAATACAAAGAGCTGATAATTTAAATCTAAATTCAGATTCGAGTAATATTTTTATTCAGCAGTTAGATGGTAAAGGAGTAGTGTCAGGAAGTTTTGGAGTGGTCACCATTGCGAATGTATCAGCATCATTTTCTACTTTGGATTTAGTGATGCAGAATAGTGACTTTAAGCTTAAACTACCTGAAGGTGCATTTAATTTTACCTATACAGGAGCGCAAAGCAGGATAGCGATTCCTAAAACTCTACAAGCTAATGCAAGAAGAGATTTTGGAAATGTTTTTATAAATGGATTTCAGGATAGTAGGGATACAGAAAAAGTAATCACAATAAACGCTAAGTACAGTGATGTAATTCTGCAGTAAAATAAATAGTAGTGTTAATTGTAGAAAAGCTCTATCGAATCAATTCGTTGATTGTATAGGGCTTTTTTAATTGAATAGTTTGATAAACTTTATTCAGTGATTTTCTGTCGTCAAATCATATGTTTTAAGATTAAAAATGGACTATTTTACTTGTTTGGTCTTTAGTAAGTTTTCAAAGTTATAGGTGGAAGTCATCTTTTTTAATAAGATTTTGATCTATAAGATGGATAATCTTCAGGTTTTTTATCGAAAGTGTGTGAATATTTAAGATGTCAGAAATGTTGGAAATTGTGTATTTCATCTTTAAAACAATGTTAATGATCTATTAATGTTACATTAATTCATTTTTAAAATATTGATTATCAATTTATTATGGTTTATTATGTTGAAAATGTTAAAGTTTTGTGTCATTAATCGATGCAGTGCCCCATTTGATCTAAAAGTTAGGCTTTTCTTTTAAAAACCAGCAATTTAGTAATATACTTGTATGGTAAACCCGTAAGAAATTTACAAAAAGCCCAAAATTGATATGAAAACTTTTACCTACATAATTACTCTTCTATTTTTTGTCAATGCAAGTGCAAATTACGTAAGCGATACTCTTCAAGTTGAAAAAGAAGGTTTCATAGTTAGCGTTGTTGATTTTCAGGAAGGAGATGAGATTAAGCTTTTTGAGGCGGAGACAATGGTTCACGTTTTATCTAAGACTAGAGGTCAGGTAGATTTAAGTATGTTACCTGCTGGTAAGTATTTATTAGAGAACAACGAAGGTAAATCAGTTATTATAGAGAAAGGTGAACAAGAGTTAATAGTAGATCAGGCTTTGACAGATGAGTATGTTGTTAAAGATAGCCAATTTGTAGATAATAAAGAAAGCTATAACACAGCAGAGGAGCTTAATACCTATTATACAGATACTGATTCTAACTTATTAGATATTTCAAGAGAGGGAGATAAAATTACTGTACTTGATTTTGAAGAAGGTGATAGAATTAAATTATTTGAAGTAAAAAATACAGTTCATATTTTGACTAAAAGTTCATACACTGTTGATTTAAGCCAATTACCTGACGGTGTATACGTATTAAAGAATAACAGGGGGAAATCTATTGTTGTAGAGAAATTTACTGACGACAATCAGATCGCTGATATGTAGAAGTAGTAGACTTCATTTTCACACACAAATAAAAAACCCATCCACTAATCGGATGGGTTTTGTCTTATAAAAGATATGGAGATGATCTAAGCATCTGTCTTATCAAGATTCTTTGTCATATTAAATCCTACAAACAGACCAATCCCTGCCATTAAAAATATTGTTCCTGGATAGGCGATGTCTTGATTAACACCAATCTCGTGCAGTAACCCTGCTATAAAAATTCCAACTCCTATACCCATTAATAAAAGAGAAACATTAAGGATCAAAACTTTCCAAACGGGAGTTACTCTTTTTTCTTTACTGCTATAGAATATGGATGCATCTGCTCCTTTATCTATCAAAGCAAGTCTTTCTTTGTTTCTGGCAGAAATAAACAGATAAAAGATCCCAAAAATACTTCCAAAAATAATTAACGGTATTAATACTTCAGCTGTGTGCATAATTTTAGTTTTTAATGATTAAACTTAACTGTTCGTTTTTTATCTATGACGGCGTAATTTTAAATTCGGTTACAAAAACTAGTAGTAAAAATTTATTTTAGTTTTATGTGTAACCATTTTAAGAGATTTACCGTCTTATAAATAAATGAACCATCATACTGACCAATATTACATTAATCGTTGCTTAGAAGGAGAGACTAATGCTTTCTCCTATCTTGTGGATCAGTATAAGGACTTTGTGTATACCATAATCCTTCGTATGGTTAAAAATAAGGAGTGGGCAGAGGAGATTGCACAGGATGTTTTTGTTAAGGCTTATACTTCTTTAGCTAATTATAGAGGTGATGCTAAATTTTCAACCTGGTTGTATACCATAGCATATAGAAAAGCATTAGATGCTTTAAAATCAGTTAAAAATCAAAAGACGATTGATTTTATAGATGATGTTCAGGAAGGGGATATAGGTAGTGTAACAGATGCTCTAATGCATTTGGAGCTTGAGGAACGAAAAACCATAATTAAGAACAGTATTCTAAAACTGAAAGAAGATGAGGCAGCACTAATTACTCTTTATTATTTTGAAGAGAAAAGTGTAAAGGAAATACAGGATATTACAAAAATATCTGTTGATAATATTAAGATTAAACTATATCGAAGCAGAAAAAAACTATATGATTATCTAAATGGTTATATACAACCTCAAATAAGTAAGCCTAAAGGTTAAAAAGATGAGGTTTCTCTATTTAAATTCTATATAGATTATTAATTTTAGGAGCATGAAAAATGATTTTGAAGACATAAAAAGAATAGTTAATGAGGCGGGTCTGGAATCGCCGTCATCTGGTTTTTTACAGTCAGTGATGAATAAGGTGGAAGAGCATTCGATGGCTACATCCAGAGTGAAGTACTCACCTTTAATTACAAAAAGAGGTTGGCTTTTATTAGGGGCAATAGTTCTGGGAATAGTTGTATCTCTTTTGTTTTTTGATGGATCAGGAGACAGTTGGTTATCGGCTATAGCGTGGCCTGAATTTTCTTTAGATGCTACTTTAGGATCAAAACTTTCATTTCAACTTTACAACACTACCATTTATGGTTTAGTGTTTTTAGGTGCATTGTTTGCGATTCAAGTCATATTTCTAAACCAAAAAATAAAAAATGATTTTTCTGTTTAGATAACTAGTAAATGCTATAATAAAATTAATGATCGATTCTTTTATTTATGCTCTGTCTTCAGAGTTTACGCCTGTTGTTTCTGAAAAATATAAATCAAATGATTTTATGCCCTTAGATTTGGCTGAAACCAATGCCGCTTTAATACATGTCGATGTTTCTTCATCAAAAGATATGGAGAGATACATAAGGCATTTGCTTGATGAAAGGGGAGCCAAAGTAGCCTATGGAGGATATTTAGAAAAAAGGACCATTTATAGTAGGAGTAATCATTTTAACCAAAGTAATCCTGAAACGGAAAGAAATATTCACTTAGGGATAGATCTTTGGTGCCCAGCAGGAACTGCTATAATTGCTCCTTTAGATGGTATTGTGAATAGTGTACAGAATAATGACAATTTTGGTGATTATGGTCCTACAATTATTTTAGAACATAATTATAACCAAAATAGTTTTTATACTTTATATGGTCATTTAAGTCTAAGTTCGCTACAAATACCGATAGGAAAGAAAGTTCTTAAAGGAGAGGAAATAGCTATACTTGGTGATGCTGAGGTTAATGGGGATTATGCACCTCATTTACATTTTCAGATTATTAAAGACCTGAAGGGAAGGTCAGGTGATTATCCCGGAGTTTGCTCAAAAAAAGATCTGGAAGCATTTAAAAAAAACTGTCCAGATCCTAATCTTCTTTTAAAAATTTATTAGAGTGTCAATCTCCTTGAAACTACATTAAGCATTGTCTCGAGGTTGATGAATTTCTCTCCTGTCTTGTTGCTGATGATTTATTTCTCTCCCATCAGATTCCTTCTGCTTGATGTTAATTGCTTTTTCAGCAATATCTGTTTGTTTGTTTTCTAATTCTTGCTTGTTCATAATCCTATTGTTTTATTTCAAATTACTTAAATAGAATTACAAATTACCTTATATTATAACTCTTTAACGTATACATGTTAAAAAGTCCTGAAGTAGTACTCTCCAGGACTTTAGATCTGTTTTTGTATTTTAAAATAAAAGGCTTATTTGTCAACAATAACCCATTCTCCTTTTTCTAGTAAGGGTATAGCTTGTTTGTATTTGACGGTTTTGTTTTCTCCGCTCATTACATGCTTTATAGTTACTTTGTCATTTCGGCCAATTTTGGGTTGCTCTCTGACAATGGTTTCTGTAACCTGAGGTCTTTGTTGTGTTTGACCTGCTGCACGACTCATGGCAGCTCTTTCATCCATATTAGGAATTTCTTCTTTAGAAGTCTCTAATTTTTCTTTTCTTCTTACCTGTCTGGCTTCAGAAATATCCTGTGTATTACCTGTAGGAAGCTCTCCTTTAAATAAGAAAGAGATAACATCTTTATTCACCTCCTCAATCATGGCTTTAAATAATTCAAAAGCTTCAAACTTATAGATCAAAAGAGGATCTTTTTGCTCGTGTACTGCTAACTGAACACTTTGTTTTAGTTCATCCATTTTACGAAGGTGTGTTTTCCACGCATCGTCAATAATGGCCAGAGTGATATTTTTTTCAAAATCTGTAATCAGTTGCTTACCTTCTGTTTCATAAGCTTTTTTAAGATTAGTTGCCACATTCAGACTCTTAACTCCATCTGTGAACGGTACTAAAATTCTTTCATAGTTATTTGAAGGGTCTTCATAAACTTGTTTGATTACAGGGAAAGCAGTATCAGCATTACGCTTCATTTTGTCCTGATAGTGCTTATAAGCAGCTTTATAAACTTCTCCTGCTATCTTTTGAGTATCCATTTTCTCAAACTCAGCATCAGTTATCGGGCTACTCATAGAAAAGTATCGGATTAACTCAAACTCAAAATTTTTGAAATCCTGCGCTAGTTTGTTTGTTTCGGTGATTACTTCTGCAGTGTCATAGATCATGTTAGCTATGTCAACCCTTAGACGCTCACCGTACAGAGCGTGATATCTTCTTTTATAAACTACTTCCCTTTGGGCGTTCATTACATCATCATACTCTAATAATCTTTTTCTGACACCAAAATTATTCTCTTCGACTTTTTTCTGCGCTCTTTCAATGGATTTAGTGATCATAGAGTGTTGTATGACTTCTCCTTCTTTTAATCCCATTCTATCCATCATTTTAGCAATACGCTCAGAACCAAATAATCGCATTAGATTATCCTCCAGAGACACATAGAATTGTGAGCTACCAGGATCTCCCTGACGTCCGGATCTACCTCTTAACTGACGGTCTACACGTCTGGAGTCGTGTCTTTCAGTACCTATAATAGCCAAACCTCCGGCTCTTTTAACTTCATCAGATAATTTAATATCCGTACCACGACCAGCCATATTGGTTGCTATCGTTACCATACCGGTTTTACCAGCTTCTGCAACGATATCTGCTTCTTTTTTATGCAGTTTAGCGTTTAGTACGTTATGTTGTATTTTACGCATTGTTAGCATACGGCTAAGTAACTCAGAAATTTCTACAGATGTAGTACCAATCAAAACCGGTCTACCAGCATTTGATAACTGTACAACTTCATCAATTACTGCATTATATTTTTCTCTTTTAGTTTTATAAACTAAATCTTCTCTATCGTTTCTGGCAATCGGTCTGTTTGTTGGTATTTCAACAACATCTAATTTATATATTTCCCAAAGCTCTCCCGCTTCAGTAACCGCAGTACCAGTCATACCTGATAACTTTTTGTACATACGGAAATAGTTCTGTAAGGTTACCGTTGCAAATGTTTGCGTAGCATCTTCAATCTTTACATTTTCTTTAGCTTCAATAGCCTGGTGTAGACCATCACTATATCGTCTACCGTCCATAATACGCCCGGTCTGCTCATCGACAATTTTAACTTTATTGTCCATCACTACATACTCTACGTCTTTTTCAAATAAGGAGTATGCTTTCAGAAGTTGTCTTAGTGTATGAATTCTTTCACTCTTTACGCTGTACTCTCTAAAAAGATCTTCTTTCTTCTCAGCTTCCTCTTCTTTAGACAGTCCTAAATTTTCAATTTTGGCTATCTCCATACCAATTTGAGGTAGTACGAAAAATTCAGGATCTTCTTTACCAGAAATGTACTCTACACCTTTGTCAGTAAGATCAATTTGATTATTTTTTTCTTCGATAACATAATAAAGATCTGCATCTACTTTATGCATTTCTCTATTGTTGTCTTGCATGTAGAAGTTTTCAGTTTTTTGCAGTAATTGTTTTACTCCTTCCTCACTTAAAAACTTAATTAGCGCTTTGTTTTTAGGAATCCCTCTGTAAACCTGAAGCAGCTTGAATCCACCTTCTTTACTGTCACCTTCCTTGATAAGTTTCTTAGCTTCTGCTAAAACCGTAGTAAGATATTTTTGTTGTACACTTACAATATCAGCAACTTTAGGTTTTAACTGATCAAACTCATGAATATCTCCTTTTGGTACTGGTCCTGAGATGATAAGAGGCGTTCTTGCATCGTCAATAAGTACAGAATCCACCTCGTCAATAATAGCATAGTTATGCGGTTTTTGTACTAAATCATCAGGAGCGTGAGACATGTTATCTCTTAAATAATCAAAACCAAATTCGTTGTTAGTACCGTAAGTAATGTCAGCATTGTAAGCGGCTCTTCTTTCTGGAGAATTAGGTCTGTGGTTATCGATACAGTCTACGGTAAGTCCGTGGAATTGGAAGATTGGTGCCATCCACTCACTGTCTCTTCTTGCTAAATAGTCATTCACGGTTACTAAATGTACACCATTGCCTGTTAAGGCATTTAGGTAAACCGGTAGTGTAGCAACTAATGTTTTACCTTCTCCGGTTTGCATCTCAGCAATTTTACCTTCGTGTAGTGCTATACCACCTATAAGCTGTACATCATAGTGAACCATATCCCAGCTTACTTCTTTACCCGCAGCATCCCAGCTGGTTGCCCATATAGCCTTTTCACCTTCCAGATTAATGTAATCTTTTGCTCCAGATAGTTCTCTGTCGTAGGTAGAAGCAGTAACCTCAATTTGATCATTATCTGCAAATCGTTTAGCGGTCTCCTTAACTACGGCAAAAGCTTCAGGCAATATCTCGTTTAGCACCTTTTCAGCTGCTTCAAAGGACTCGTCTTTTAGCTTATCAATCTCAGCATAAATATCTTCCTTTTCATCAATATCTTCAGTAGTGTTAGCCTGTTCCTGTAGTTCTTCTATCTTTTTGTAGATGTCCTTTCTGGCCTCATTTATTTTTTGCTTAAACTCTATAGTCTTAGCTCTTAATTCATCGTGAGAAAGATTTTCTAACGTCTTTTCGGCTTTTTTGATCAGATCAACTTTTGGTTGTATCTCTTTTATATCTTTTTTTGATTTGTCTCCAACAAATACTTTTAATACAGAATCTAAAATTCCCATAATAGCATGGTTATATTTATAAGTAACTTCATCCTTATACAAAGAAGTTACGATTATTATTTAATGTCAGTTATCTCTGAGGTTTCTATTCTTCAGAGAGTTAAAATGCGCCACAATTTAAGCAAAAAAAAAGCCTCTTTCGAGACTTTTATACTATTTTCAATGTTTACTAATATTCATCCTCATTCCAAAGATAATCTTCATCAGTAGGGTAATCCGGCCAGATTTCTTCGATTGAGTCGTAGGAGTCTCCTTCATCTTCTATGGACTGCAAGTTTTCAACAACTTCTAAAGGTGCTCCAGTACGAATAGCGTAATCAATCAATTCGTCTTTTGTAGCTGGCCAAGGTGCATCACTTAAGTAAGATGCTAATTCTAATGTCCAATACATAGGCTTACTGGTTTAATTTTGTGCAAAAATAATTTTTTAGTTCAAAAAGTCAAGTAAAAAATCAATTATTTAAACAATAATTATAAGAACGTGATTATTATGGCATTACTACAAGCAAATTTATAAATTTTATAACTAGGATTCTTTTTTAGGAATCCACTTGATTTCTTCTGCCTGCAAATCATAAGTCAACTTCCGTGCCAGCACAAAAAGGTAGTCAGATAGTCGGTTTAAATACTTAAGTGCATTGTCTTCAAAAGGCGAAATCTCATATAAGGCAGTAGATAATCGCTCTGCTCTCCTACATACACATCTTGCAATGTGACAGAATGACACGGTTTGATGTCCCCCAGGCAAGACAAAGTGTGTCATAGGAGGGATTTTTTCATTGATCTCGTCCATGGTTCGTTCCAACAATTCGATATCTTCATCTGAGATTAGTGAAATATCTAATCTCTTTTTTCCATTTTTAAGCGTGGCTTTTTCCGGATCAGTTGCCATTATTGCGCCTATGGTAAACAATTTATCCTGTATGTTAATCAAGATTTCTTTGCTTATGGGATCTATATGCTGATCCCTGATAAGACCTATGTGAGAGTTTAGCTCATCGACAGTTCCATAAGCCTCAATTCTTATATGGTGTTTAGGTACCCTGGTTCCTCCAAATAATGCGGTAGTACCTTTATCTCCGGTTTTAGTGTAAATCTTCATCTCTGTTTTTTCTTTTTTCTTTAAAATTTCTTCTGAAGTCCCTTTTTCTTCGTCCATAGAATTTTTCTTTGTTACGTTTCGTATTCCACATCACCAGTGCAAATAATGCCGCTAGTCCAACTACCATAATGATAAGCTGTGTCTCTTCAGAAAGTGAATCAAACATAATTTTTTAGATTTTGGTAAAAATACTAAATGAGTTTGGTAATTAAAGAAGAATATAAATGGAATGCGTAAATTCAGGGTATACTTGAATTTCCTTGTTCTGTTTTCTTACATTTGTAGCGCTATGGAATTTTCGTCTAAACTTTTAGAAAAAGCAGTTTATGAAATGTCCCAATTGCCAGGTATTGGTAAAAGGACAGCCTTAAGACTGGTACTTCATTTACTAAAGCAACCAGAGGCTCAGACAGAGCTGCTGGCAGGATCATTATTGAATTTAAAAAAGGAAGTGAAGTTTTGTAAAAAATGTTACAGTATTAGCGATTCATCTTTATGTGATATATGCTCAGATGGTTCAAGACTTCAAAGTCTGGTTTGTGTAGTTGAAGATATACGTGATGTAATGGCTATAGAAGCTACAGGTCAGTATAGAGGAGTGTACCACGTGCTGGGAGGTAAGATTAGCCCTATGGATCGAGTGGGTCCGGGAGACTTATATATAGGTTCTTTAATCGATAGAGTAAAATCAGGAGAAGTGGAAGAACTAATTTTTGCACTTAGTGCTACTATGGAAGGGGATACCACAAATTTTTATATTTACAAACAAATAGAAGGGCTTTCGATAAAGACTTCTACAATAGCAAGAGGTATAGGGGTGAATGATGAATTGGAGTACGCAGATGAAATAACTTTAGGCAGAAGTATCCTAAATCGAATTCCATTTGAGAATGCCTTGAAAAACCCATAATGTTTAAAATAAAAGATTGACTTCTGGAACTTTCAGTCATCATACTCAATTATAAGGTCAGGTATTTTTTAGAACTATGCCTGCTTAGTGTTAAAGAGGCTATTAAAGATATTGATGCTGAAATTATTGTAGTAGATAATAATTCAGATGATAGTAGTTGTGAGGTTATCAGGACCCAATATCCTGAAGTTATCGTTATCGAAAATAAAGAAAATGTAGGCTTTGCAAAGGGTAATAATCAAGGTGTTGCAATAGCCAAAGGAGAATATGTTTGCATTCTCAATCCTGATACTGTAGTTCCTGGTACTATCTTTAATTCCTTAATTAAAAATCTCAATTATTTACCCAATCCTGGAATTATTGCTCCTAGACTAATTGATGGAACAGGAAACTTCCTTCAGGAAAGCAAAAGAAATATACCATCACCTCTTACTTCTTTTCGAAGGCTATTTGGAATAAAGTTGGGTAAGGTAAGAAGCTATTATGCGGATCATATACCTGATCATGCCATTGGTGATGTGGATATTCTTGTAGGTGCTTTTATGTTAATGAAACGAGAAGTGTATCTGGAAGTAGGAGGGTTTGATGAAGATTATTTTATGTATGGAGAGGATATTGATTTGTCCTATAAGATAAAAAAAAGTGGCAGGGGAAATTATTATGACGGAAAAGATGTGGTAATACACTTTAAGGGAGAAAGCACGGATCGCAATGCAGATTATGTAAGGAGATTCTACGGAGCCATGCGTATTTTTTATAAGAAACATTTTAAAAGTAATTGGCTATTGGATAGCATTGTTTCATTGGGTATTCGACTGGTTTCTATTGCTCAGCTTTTTAAAAACCACGAGAAGATTAAAGAAGATGTTCAGGAATATATTTTGATTTCAGATAATGAGGCTTTAAGAAATCAGTTAGAAACAGAATTAAAAAGAAAAGTTGAACTTTTAAGTAAAGAGTCCTTAAAATTGCACTTTCCAAATAAGAAATTGGCAAAGGAAGTTATCTTTGATAATGATTGTATATCTTATGATCATATTATTGAAACAATATATTCACTAAGAAAAGATAATTTTACTTTTAAGATAAGACCTTCCGGATGTAATTTTATATTAGGGAGTGATTTTAGTGACGGAAAAGGTGAGGTAATCACTTTTTAGACAAACTTTAGTAAATAAAAACGAATGTAAATAGCGAATTTTAATTAAATTCGCAAAAAAAATAACTTATAAACCCTTTTAATTATCAATATGGCAAAGTTTGAGCTTAAGCTACCTAAGATGGGGGAAAGCGTTGCTGAAGCAACAATAACAACCTGGTTAAAAGAAGTAGGAGACACTATTGAATTAGACGATGCAGTAGTAGAAATCGCTACTGATAAAGTAGATAGTGAGGTTCCCAGTGAAGTAGAAGGGGTTTTAGTAGAAAAACTATTTGACGTTGATGATGTAGTTCAAGTAGGGCAAACTATAGCGATTATTGAGACAGAAGGAGATATAGATAGTAGTACAACTACTGTAACCACATCCACAGATAAAGAGGAAGAAACAGACGAAGTCGCTCAGATAGAACAGGAAGTTGAGGCGATTACAGAAACTGTAACTAATGCGTCTACGGACTTTTCTGAAGGGAGTAGATTTTACTCACCATTAGTAAAAAATATTGCTTCTGAAGAGGGAATTGGTCTACAAGAACTTGAGGCAGTTCAAGGTACTGGTAAAGATGGACGTGTTACTAAAAATGATATTCTTCAATATGTAGAAGATCGTAAAGCCGGAAAAGGAGCTGTTGCTAAAGAAGAAGTGAAACAAGAGGTTAAGAAGCAAGACGTTCCGGTTAAGAAGGAAGCTCCAAAGGCTGCACCTGTTGTAGCATCAGGTGAAGATGAAATCATTGAAATGACCAGAATGGGTAAATTAATTGCTCATCATATGGTAGAGTCAGTGCAGACGTCTGCTCACGTTCAGTCATTTATAGAAGCTGATGTAACTAATATTTGGAACTGGAGAAAGAAAGTTAAAGACGAATTCAAGAGAAGAGAAGGAGAGAACATTACATTTACTCCAATCTTTATGGAGGCTATAGCTAAAACGCTAAAAGATTTTCCTTTAATGAACATCTCAGTTGCTGACGATAAAATCATTAAGAAAAAGAATATTAATCTTGGAATGGCTGCAGCATTACCTGATGGTAATCTTATTGTTCCTGTAATCAAAAATGCGGATCAGCTAAATTTGGTGGGAATGACAAAGGCAGTTAATGATTTAGCAAATAGAGCCAGACTGAATCAGCTAAAACCGGATGATATACAGGGAGGTACTTATACGGTAACTAATGTAGGTACTTTTGGTAGTATAATGGGTACTCCTATTATAAACCAGCCTCAGGTAGGTATTTTAGCACTTGGTGCTATTCGTAAAGTTCCTGCAGTGATTGAAACTCCTGAGGGAGATTTTATAGGAATCAGATATAAAATGTTTCTTTCACATTCTTATGACCATAGAGTGGTAAATGGTGCCTTAGGAGGGCAATTTGTGCAAAGAGTTAAGGATTATTTAGAAGCTTTTGATCCTAATCGAGAGTTTTAGATAGATATACGATTATTGATAAAAGACCGCATTTGCGGTCTTTTTTTTATAATACTGACATTAACTTAAAACATAGTTTATCTATCTTCTGATGTTCAGGATAAAAGGCATTGATATTAGAAAGTACAACTACTCCTTTTTTATTTTTTGTGTCTAAAATCATACAGGACCTATACCCTTGAGTTGCGCCATTGTGCCAATACCATTTTGCATCATTTTTTTTGTCAATCATCCAGCCCAGTCCTACAGATCGTTCCGGATTAATCTCAAAAGTCGGTTTTCTTTGAAGGCCTAAAACAGTATCATTGCTGAAGTTGGCGATTATAAACTTGGATAAATCTTCAACATTTGAATAAATCGCACCTGCTCCTCGCATGCTTGAAAATTTCCAGGAAGGAGTTATGTTACCTTGATTATCTCTTCCTTTGACAACAAGATTGCTAATGTTTTCACGAAGGGTAGACGAGTTCTTCATGTTGTATTTTTGAAAAATTCTATTTTGTAATAATTCTTCAAATTTTTTATTGGAGATTTTGGATAAGGTATAACTGATCAGACCGGCTCCTAAATTTGAATAGGCCATCTTGCTTCCTGGTTTAGTTATAGGCTGCATCTTATTTTTTAAATAATCCTCAAAATTATCTTCAGTAAAGTTTTCGTAGACCTTATCCGGATCTAGCATAGATGAAGCTAACATTCCATCAGGTAATCTGGGTAAACCGGAGGTATGATTGGAAAGATTTTCTAATGTAATAAATGAACCTTCTTTTTCAATGCTATTAAGGGGTATATCCAGATGTTCTTGTATGGGCTTTTTTGGATCTATATTTTCATTAATAATAAAGTCTGCCAATAAAGTTGAGTTAAAAACTTTTGTAATAGAACCTATCTGAAAAACAGAGTCTTTGTTACTTATTGTATGGAGTGTATCTGTATCCCGTAATATCCCATAATAAGATATACTATCACCTTTTATGATTCCAATGGCAATCTGAGAATGATTAGGGAAGTGCTTACTGTATTTGTAAATGGAATCAACTTTTGTAGTATCAAACCCATCAATAGTGATTAAGTTTGATATTGCGGGGTCAGAAACCTTTGAATTTGAGCTTTTTATATAAAAAAAGACACCTGTAATTGTTATAATAAACAAGGCTACTAAGCTTCCTAATATAATAAAGAAAGTTTTCATTATAAGATGATTAAGGTTGTTGATCTTATAAGTATGGTTACTTGCCTAAAAGTTACATATAAAATTTTAACTATCAGAATTATCCTCTGAATAGAAAAAATCGATCTTTCATTTTTTCAATCTCAGTATCCTTATTAGTAATTATGTAATTAATGGCCTCTTCAGTAAAGGTCTTACCTTTCTCTGTAAGCGAAACTATTTTGTCTTCTACGGTAATCATGTTGTTCTTTAAAGCTAGGTTTAAAACGGTTTTTGCTTTTACCTTTTGCCAGTTAATATGCTCTGTGAGATGTTTGACATGTCTTTCTTCTTTCTCTGAATGATTGTTGAGGTGTAACAAAAATGTAAGCAATAGGACCTCGATTTTTTGCTGCTTTTGTCTATATAATACTGAGAATAAACCTTTGTTTTTTGCAAATAGATAGACCAGAAGGAAAATTATTCCAAGCACAGTTGTGATAGATCCTGAAATTGATGCGTCTAAGAAATGAGCTGTCCAGTATCCCAGAATGGCTCCAGCTATACCGAATAAAATGGCTAATGATAACATCTTTCTTAAATCCTGCGTTAACAAATAGGCTGTAGCTGCAGGTGCAATCATCAATGCAATAACAAGTATAGCGCCTACCGCATCAAAGGCTCCAACTGTAGTAATTGAAGAGACAGTCATTAATCCATAGTGAATTAATATGGGTGAAAATCCTAAACTAGCCGCTAAACCCTTATCAAAAGTGCTTACTTTTAATTCTTTAAAAAAGGTGAAAAGTAGAGAAAGTGTTATCATTACAATAGAACCAATAATCCAAAGCGACTTAGGACCTAAATCTATATTCTGAACTATGAGTCGATCAAAAGGTGCAAATGCTAACTCACCTAATAATACTGCGTCAATATCTAAATGAACATCACTGGCATTTTTAGAAATCATAATAATTCCTATGCTGAATAAAGCAGGGAAAACTAAACCTATTGCGGTATCTTCTTTAACTAATCCCGTCTTTTGAATGAATTCGACTAAAATCACAGTAAGTACTCCCGTTGCGGTAGCCAGTAAAATTAATATTGGAGATGAAAGATCATGAGTGATAAAAAAACCGATTACGATACCAGGCAATATAGAGTGGCTTATGGCATCAGTAATCAATGCCATTTTTCTAAGTACTAAAAAAGTTCCCGGTATTGCACAGGCAATAGCAACCAGACTGGCAATTAATTGTATTTCAATCTGAGCACTATTCATGTGTTTTAGTAATTTGATTATACAAGTTGGCAGCTTTATGATATCCGGTTTCTGTCATCGACCACATATTACCTTGAAGTTTTATATAATTATGATCTTCTAGCTCTTTTAGGCTCTTTTTTGTAAAACCTTGAAAATTATTAAGTATCCTTATAGCATGAGGGTGTGAAATGTTTTCATGGTTTTTTGCAATATTATACATAAAAGATAATGTCTTGTGTAGTTGTAAATCTCTACGATTTTTTCTAAAACGAATTTGTCTGAACAGAAGTCCTCTGCCTGGTGAGAAGATAAAGGACACAAGAACAAAAACTCCCGCAATAATTACAATTACCGGGCCTGTGGGAAGATTATTGGAGCTGGCGCTAATACCCGTTCCTATAACTCCAGATGATGCTCCAAATAATGCGGCAATAAAAATCATAGTACTTAAGCTGTTGGTCCATTGTCTTGCTGCCGCTGCCGGCGCAAGTAACATAGCGCTCATAAGAACCACTCCAACAGTTTGTAGTCCTAAAACTATAGCGACCACAATGAAAGAGGTGATTAAAATATCTAAAAATCGGGTGTTAAAACCTAAAGTCTTTGTGAAGTCAGGATCAAAAAGCAATATTTTTAATTCTTTCCAAAAAAGTAATAATATAATAAGGCTAATTCCGGTAACAACTGCCATTAGCCACACATCGCTTTCGATTAATGTTGCTGCCTGACCAAATAAATAGCTTTCCAGACCTGCTTGATTGGCATTCGGCAATTTTTGAATATAGGTTAAAAGTAACATTCCAAATCCAAAAAATATAGACAATATTAATCCTAAAGCAGTATCTGATTTTAGGTGTGTTTTATTAATAATTCCTCTAATCCAGAATGTTCCAATCAAACCACTAATTAAGGCACCAATTAAAAAAATAGTACTGTTTTTAGATTCTATAATTAAAAAGGCAATAGCAATGCCCGGTAAAGCTGCGTGAGAAATTGCATCTCCTAATAAGCTTTGTTTTCTAAGTACAGCAAAACTACCTAGCATACCACAAATGGCACCAAGTATAGCTGTGCCGATAGAGATTGTTCTCAGCGTGTAATCCGATATGAGTAATTCAAAATATTCAGATAGATTCATTGATTTCTGCAATTCTTACTGGTTAATGGCAACTTTGTAATTGATTCCATACGTCTTTGTTAGATTATCATCATTAAAAATATCCTTTACCGGACCAGTTGCTATTTTTTTCACATTAAGAAATGTAACCCAGTCAAAATACTCTGGTACAGTTTGTAAATCGTGGTGCACCACAATCACGGTCTTGCTTGCTTTTCTAAGTTCTTTTAATATGTTTATAATCGCTTTTTCCGTTGTAGCGTCAACTCCCTGGAATGGTTCGTCCATAAAATAGATAGATGCATTTTGTACTAATGCCCTGGCAAGAAATACACGTTGTTGTTGTCCTCCGGAAAGTTGACTAATCTGTCTGTTCTTAAAGGAAAGCATTCCTACCTTTTCCAAAGCCTCAAGAGAAGCTTTTTTCTCTTTTTGTCCGGGTCTTTTAATCCATCCTAAACTCCCGTAAGTTCCCATCATCACAACATCTAGGGCTGTAGTGGGGAAATCCCAATCTACGCTTCCTTTTTGAGGCACATAGGCTACAAGTGACCTATTTTTTTTATATGGTTTACCATAAATCTGAACACTTCCGGCAATGGGTTTAAGAATGTCTAAAACTGCCTTAATTAGCGTTGATTTACCAGCTCCATTGGGTCCTACTATGGCCATAAGCACGCCTTCAGGAATGGCAAGGTCGATATCCCATAAAACAGGTTTGTAGTCATAGGCAACTGTCAGGTCGTCAATTTTTACAGCTATTTTGTTTTCTTTATTGTAAGGCATTGACAATAGTGTTTACGTTGTATTTGAACATTCCTGTGTATTCACCTTCTGGTGTCCCAGGATTTCCTAAAGCATCTGAAAACAAAGTTCCACCAACATTTACATCATGTCCTTTAGATGTAACAGCGGCCTGTAATGCTTCAATAGTTCTTTTAGGCACTGAGCTTTCAACGAATATGGCTTTAACCTCATTTTCTATTATAAAATTAGCTAATTTCTGAACATCCTGAACGCCTGCTTCCGTAGCAGTAGATAATCCTTGTAATCCTACAACCTGAAATCCATATGCTTCACCAAAATAACTGAAAGCATCGTGGGCTGTAACAAGAATTCTTTTGTTGGCAGGCAAAGTTTCTATTTTCTTAAGTAACTCTTCCTGAAGTTGGTTTAATTCTGAAATATACTTATTGCTATTGCTTTTATAATAAGCTTCATTTTTAGCGTCCGCTTCAATAAGTTTAGAGGTAACAAATAAGGTTATGGTTTTCCAATTTTCAACACTAAACCATATGTGTGGGTCGTAATTTGAAGCGAAATAGTCAGAACCTATGAGTTCTGATTTCTCCAAGCTCTCACCTACAGCTATAGTACGAATGTTTTGGGATTCCATCTTTTCAAAAACATCTACTAGTTTTCCTTCTAAGTGTAATCCATTGTAGAAAATAATATCTGCTTCAAGGAGTTTGCTCACGTCACCTTCACTTGCTTTATATAAGTGAGGATCAACACCAGCACCCATAAGTCCCTGTACTTCTATTTGATCCCCACCAAGATGATGTACTAGATCCTTAATCATCGTGGTTGTAGCTACCACTTTGAGTTTATTATCATCGTTCTTTTCAGTTTGCTTACAACTGATTATAGAAAAGGCAATTAATATATATATGATAGTTTTTTTCATCTTTAATTTTTTATTTAGGCAATCTTATACTTAAACCTCCGCTTAAGAGGATTTTTTGACCGTTATTTATTCCGGAACCTACTGTGGCATCTAGTTGTATTGAATTGTTGATTAAATAGGTTAATCCTGCGTCCCAAAGGTGATTTGCTTTATCATCTTCAGGAAAATCTCCGTACAACTCTGCGTAGATACCAAACCTGTCAGTAATACTGTAACCATAGGCAAGCGTATAAATATATGCAGCCTCGGGAGAATCATCGCCCCATTCTGCTCCGATGTTATAGGAAAGACTGGATGACTCGCTAAGTGTATGTGCAAAGGAGAATCTGAAATCTACACCTGTGGTTTCAGGTTTGAAATCACTTGACGCTGTAAAAGGAAGGAATATATGTCCTATTAGTCCAATTTCGGGTAGCAGACCTTTTTCTTCTGTTATATTTACTTTAGCACCAAATAATAGTGGAGACAAACCATTGTCTATAGTATTTAATTCAATAGTATTAATTTCTCTTTTTATTTCCGTAAAATCCCATCCTATCCTTAATTCCATCCGCTCTAATAACCCTATTCTCAGAAGTGTGGTGTTATAAGTTGTGTTTTTGGATAATACATCTCCTTCTTCAGTTTCTTCATAAAAGGTACCAGTTTCAATCTGTATTGTTCCTGTAGGCACTACAGATGGTGATTCAGTCGCATCCGGCCTATCCGTAATTAATGGAGTGCTTAGATCTGACTCCTGAGCTAGCAAAGAAATGCTTTGAAATAAAATGAGTAATGAGATTAAAATTATTCGGGCTATTTTCATTAGTATGATTAAATTTGTCTCGTTAATATGGCAAAACTAAAAAAGTTAGGTATGACTAACAAAATAAATTTACAAAATTTAACAAAAA
>NZVW01000068.1 GCA_002697475.1 Aquimarina sp.
CAATAACAGATGAAAATGATATCATCATAATAAATACGTAAATAAACTTCATATTGTATTATATTCTCTAGATTATGATAACGATAAAAACCACAATAGCGTATACATATTCCAGTAAGTAATCAATTTTTCCTGATGCAAATGTAATAATAATTGAATTACAATATCTTAAATAATCAAACAGGTCGATTATCTAACCAATAAAATCTTTTAACTTTTGCTATGAGACATAACAACAAATTTATATTTTAAGGCCGTGAAAGACATTCTTAACAAATATATCCCAGAAAGATCTGTTGATATGGCTTTTCAGCTTATTGTAAGTTGCGAAGTGTATTTGAAAATTGTAAATGAAAGAAAGACCAGGCATGGTGATTATAGAAGAATGCCGGATGGGAGGCACCAAATAACAGTTAATGCTTCTTTAAATAAATACAGGTTTTTAATCACACTGGTTCATGAAATAGCACATCTTGTAGCTTTCCAAAAGTATGGTAGATACATTAAACCCCATGGGATAGAGTGGAAGAGAACTTTTCAACAATTGATGTTACCATTTATTAACCCGGAGGTTTTTCCTTCTAAGATTTTACCTGTGATTGCTAATCATTTTAAAAACCCAAAAGCAAGCAGCGATACAGATGAGAAATTGTCTTTGGTGTTAAAACAATTTGACCCGGACAATGATAAAAATTATATCTTTGAGTTGCCTTATGGAAGTACTTTTCGAATATATAACGGGAAGATTTTCCGTAAAGGAAATAAGAAAATAAAACGCTACGAATGCGTGGAGTTAAGTTCGGGTAGAGTGTACCTTTTTAATCCCAATGCTGAAGTAGAACTACTACGATAATTATGAATAAAAACTATTACGCCATTTTAATGGCAGGAGGAGTTGGATCAAGATTTTGGCCTGTAAGTACTACTGAATTTCCTAAACAATTTCATGATATGTTGGGGACAGGCGATACTTTAATCCAAAAAACCTTTAAGAGACTATCAAAACTAATCCCAAAGGAGAACATTTTTATACTTACAAATGAAAGATATAATGACCTTGTCTTAGACCAATTGCCAGAAATAGATCAAAGACAAGTAGTTACAGAACCAGCAATGCGTAACACAGCACCTTGTATTTTATACGCCTCTATGAAAATACAAAAAGAGAACCCAGAGGCTGTTATGGTAGTTGCACCAAGTGATCATTGGATAGAGGATGAAGATGCATTTATTTCAGATCTTAAACAATCTTTTGAGGCTTGCTCTACAAAAGATATGTTAATGACTTTGGGGATAAAACCTACATTTCCTAATACCGGATATGGTTATATTCAGTACAATCAAGATACGGGTAGTATTAAAGAAGTAGCTCAGTTTACTGAAAAACCAAACTATGAAACAGCTAAGGCATTTGTTGAAGCTGGAAATTATCTATGGAATGCAGGTATCTTTATTTGGAGTGTAAAGAGCATTTTAAAAGCATTTGCCATATATCAAAAGGATATGACCGCACTTTTTGAAATGGGTTCTTCGGTCTACAATACTAAAAAAGAGAAAGAGTTTATAACTCTTAATTACACTTCCGCAGAAAATATCTCAATAGATTATGCAATTCTGGAGAAGGCAGATAACGTTTATGTATTACCGGCTACTTTTGACTGGAATGACCTGGGTACCTGGGGATCTTTATATGATAAGCTTGAAAAGAATCAAGATAATAACGCCGTAGTCAAAGCAAGAGTTTTGGGAGAAGACGCTTCAGGAAACATGATCAGGACAGAAAATGACAAAATTGTTGTCATTGACGGACTTAAAGATTATATCATCGTGGATAAATCCGACGTGCTTATGATTTATCCCAAAAATAAAGAACAGGATATTAAGCAGGTTTTAGCCAAAGTGAAAGAAACTTTTGGTGAAAAATATAGTTAGCAAAATAAGATGGAAGAAAATCAAAATCAGCCACAAATGTCTCAGGACGATATGGCGGAGTCTGTAAAAAGAGACGCCAAAGGATTATTTGAAAGTATAAGCATTTTTCTTAGTGAGTTACTCGATATTCGTTCTCAAACGGATAAAGATCGCACCGTAGAGGATGTTAAGTCTGATATTCCTTTTAAAGGTCATAATGCATGGATTCTTATATTTTCAATATTTGTAGCTTCTATAGGGTTAAACGTTAGTAGTACAGCGGTAGTCATAGGAGCGATGCTTATATCTCCATTAATGGGGCCAATTGTAGGTGTGGGACTATCTATTGCTATCAATGACATAGATACTTTAAGAAGATCTTTAGTTAACTTAGGAGTTATGGTAGGCTTAAGTGTATTTGCTGCTACGTTTTACTTTCTGGTTTCTCCGCTTACAGAATTAACTCCGGAGCTTGAAGCAAGGACAGCACCTACGGTTTTAGATGTACTGGTTGCCATATTTGGGGGATTAGCGCTCATAGTGGCCAAATCTAAAAAAGGTACAATGCCTAACGCTATTGCCGGAGTAGCCATTGCTACGGCTCTGATGCCTCCCTTATGTACTGTAGGGTATGGTATTGCCGTTTGGGAGCCTGATTTCTTTCTAGGAGCACTATATTTATTTAGTATCAACGCAATTTTTATAGCGTTATCAACCTTTATTGTTGCTAAGCTGCTTAGGTTTCCTATGATCAGGTACGCTAATTCTGCTAAACGTAAAAGGATTGCACGTATTGCATCATTTGTAGCCATTATAGCGATCATACCGGCAATTTATACATTTGTTAATGTACTTAGAGAAAGTAATAGTTTACGTGACTATAAAAAGTTTTTGGCTGACGAAATAGAACAAAATGAAGCCCTTTATATGCGAAAGGATTTTTATGATTACAATAATAAAACAATCAGATTATATTTTGATGGCGAAATACCGGAAGCTACGGTAAGTGATCTTAAAAATGAAATCAAAAAATATGCTCATATCAATGACTTTCAACTTAGTATTAATGGTAATAAGTCCAGAGGTATTGATCAAATTTCTAAAGCTTATGACAGGTCGATTGAGGAGTTAAATCGTCTACAGGCAGAAAATGATAAGCTGTTAGATCAGATTGAAGACCTGCAAATTCAAATGGCTGCACTTGAGGTAGAATTAAAGAAAGTTAATGAATCCTCATCAGGAAATTTGATTCCCTATTCTGGGGTCGCTAAAGATGCTAAGATTCGTTTTCCTGATTTATCAGAGTTAGGATACGGAGAAGTATTGCAATCTAATTTTCTAAAAGTAGATACGGTCAAAGTTATATTCCCAGTATGGAAGTTTAAAGTGTCTGATAGTCTTAACAGGATTAGAAACACTAATCTTAGAGAATGGATAACTAAGGAACTAAAAGTAGATACACTTTTGGTTAAACAATAAAAAGTAGAATATTTTAAAAATACTAAAGAGAGGTACTACAACCCCTTAAGTTGTGCCTCTCTTACTTTTTGGAATAAATTAGAAGAATAAACAAAATCTGTTACAGCCTCATTATCTGTTTTAAATATTTGCGTTTTATCTCCCTCCCATTCTAAATTACCATTCTTAAGAAATACAATCTTTTCACCAATTTCCATCACTGAGTTCATATCGTGTGTATTAATCACCGTGGTGATGTCGTAGTCGATAGTGATTTCCTGAATTAGATTGTCAATAACAGTAGCAGTTTTAGGATCTAGCCCGGAATTTGGTTCATCACAAAATAAATATTTTGGCCGGGTTACGATCGCACGTGCTATAGCAACTCTTTTTTGCATACCACCACTAATTTCAGAAGGTAATTTTTTATTCGCATTGTCAAGGTTTACACGATCAAGAGCTTCGTTAACGCGATGTAACATTTCATCTTTTTTCTGTCTTGTAAACATTTTTAAAGGAAACATTACATTCTCTTCTACAGTCATAGAGTCAAAAAGAGCACTTCCTTGAAAGACCATACCCATTTTTTCTCTTAATGCTCTTTGATCTTCTTCATCAAGTTCAGAATAAGCTTCTCCATCATAGCATATTTTTCCTTTCTCCGGCTTAAATAGCCCCAACATACATTTTAAGAAAACTGTTTTACCACTTCCGCTGGTACCAATAATCAGGTTTGTTTTTCCTCTACTAAATGTTGTTGTAATTCCCTTTAGAATTTCTTCGCCATTAAAGGCCTTATGTAAATCAAAAACTTCTATCATTGGCTTAGTAGTAACTGGGTGATAATGTAATTAGAAATAATGATAACAACTGTAGTCCAGACAAATGCAGATGTACTTGCTTTACCCACTTCTAACGCTCCTCCTTTCATATAGTATCCGTGAAATGAAGGTATTGTTGCTAATAAGAAGGCAAAAAAGAACGTTTTGATAAAGGCATATACCAGATGAAAAGGAATGAATTCCTCTCGTAAACCTGACAAGAATTCTGTACTCGAAACAAAGCCTCCGTATACCCCTGCAACATAAGCTCCAAGTATACCCATGAACATAGCAATTGCAATAACAAAAGGGTAAGTAAGCATCGCTATTATTTTGGGGAAAACCAGATAATTAAGAGAGTTGATACCCATGACTTCAAGGGCATCAATTTGCTCCGTAACTCTCATAGTACCTATACTTGATGTAATGAAAGATCCAACTTTACCCGCCATAATAACGGATATAAACGTTGGGGCAAACTCTAATATCACGGATTGCCTGGAGGCAAAGGCTATTAAGTTTTTAGGAATTAGTGGGCTTGTAAGATTTAAGGCAGTCTGAATAGCCACTACAGCTCCAATAAAGAAAGCTAAAAATATGGTGATCCCTAAGGAACCAATAATTAGATCGTCAATTTCTTTGAAAATAAGGGTTTTTAAAACGGATCTTTTAGTCATTCGACTAAAGACTCCCTTAAGCATTAAAACATATCTGCCAATATCGTCAAGATAGAACATAGAGTAACGTTAGTACGGCTAAAATAGAAAAAAAAATATGTAGAGCATTTAACCTTATATTAAAGTTTTACTTTTGCAAAAGTAATAAATTGGGCAATTGTAATATTTAGTACAAGAAATGAAGTTAGTTTTGAATTGGTTTTTAGGTCTTTTTGTTGTGGCGATATCTTTTGGTCAGGATCAAAATTTAGAAAGTGCTAATCCTAAATTAGTGATTGGAATCGTTGTTGATCAAATGCGCTATGATTATTTAACCAGATTTTATAACCATTTTGGGGATAGAGGTTTTAAGAGATTAGTAAGTGAAGGGTATAATTGTAAAAACAATCATTTTAACTATGTACCTACATATACAGGTCCTGGACATGCATCAGTGTACACAGGAACTACACCAGCTAATCACGGGATCATTTCAAACAGCTGGTATGATAAATTCAGTAAAAAGATACAGTATTGTGCCTATGATCCAACGGTTAAACCTGTAGGGACTACTAATCAGGGAGAAACTATGTCTCCCAGAAAAATGCTTACAACTACTGTAACTGATCAAAATAGACTACATACACAATTTAAAGGAAAAACAATAGGCGTATCTCTAAAGGATAGAGGAGCAGTGTTACCTGCTGGTCATACGGCAAATGCGGCATATTGGTTTAGAGGAAAGAATGAAGGAAACTGGATAACAAGTGATTATTATATTAGTGAATTGCCACAATGGGTTATTAATTTTAATAAATCAAATAGAGCAGAGAGTTATTTAAAAGAGTGGAGTACATTAAAACCTATCGAAACATATGTAGAGAGTGGTGACGATGATAATAGCTTTGAAGGCGGTTTTAGAGGAAAGGAAAAAGCTGTTTTTCCTTATGATCTTAATACCCTTAAAATGCAGAACGGGGGATACGATATCATTAAATCTACACCTTATGGGAATAGTCTTACTACAGATTTTGCCTTAGCGGCTCTAAAAGGAGAATCTCTGGGATCAGATAACATTACCGACTTTTTAACCATTAGTTATTCCAGTACGGATTATGTGGGGCATAACTTTGGAGTAAATTCAAAAGAAGTCCAGGATACCTACATACGCTTAGATGATGAAATAGCAAGACTACTTGATGCTCTGGATACGCTTGTAGGAAAAGGGGAGTATACAGTTTTTTTAACTGCAGATCACGGTGCAGTTAACGTTCCTGCATATCTTAAGTCTGTTAAAATCCCTTCAGGCTATATTTACTCAAATACTTTTATGAAAAGTATCGAAAGTTTTGTGAAAACAAAATTCAAATCAGATAGTCTTATCGAAAATATCTCTAACAATCAGATTTTCTTCAATTACAAAAATTTAGAGTTGAATAAAATTGATCCTTCAAAGCTTCAGAAAGCACTATTGAGTTTTATTATTCAGCAAGATAATGTGGATAAGGTTTTTACCAGAGATCAAATGGAGTCTGTAGATTTTACTGAAGGAGTAGCAAGCCTAATTCAAGAAGGATTTCATCAAAAAAGAAGTGGAGACGTATTCTTTGTTTTTGATCCTGCATATATTATATATTCTCAAACCGGATCAACTCATGGTAGCGGACTTACTTATGATACTCACGCTCCACTATTGTTTTTTGGAAAAGGCATAAAGAAAGGCAGTACAGTGCAGAAAACTCAGATTGATGATATAGCTCCTACTATTTCAGCTCTTTTAGGGATTGCGTTCCCAAATGGAGCTACCGGTGATGTACTTTCAGAAGTACTAGAGTAGTTTTTCCTTCATCTTTTTCCAGCGAAGTTTTCGTATGAATTCACCTTCTTTTTCGGATACAAGAAAGGGTAGATTGGCTTTTTTTGCTTGGAAATAGCCTTTTATATAATCTAGGAAAAATAGAGGTTTTCTTTTCAAGAGCGCAAGCTTCAAAGAGGCAATTATTGTTATAATCAAGCCATAGCGCAATCTGTAAAACGCCTCACCTTGTTTATATTTTGCTTTCTTGTTATATGTTTTACCAGTTGGTTTAAGATGTTTGACTTTAAGTTTTTTGTCTGTAACTATTTGCCAATTATGATATTGAGCCAATAATTCATCTACTGTGTCCCAACCCATTGAAGTCTTTAATCCTCCAATATCTTTAAAGCAATTTTTACGGTATGCTTTTAAAGCACCCCTTACATGATCTTCATTGGTGAGGTTCTCTAAAGTCCATTCACCGTTCTTGTCAATAAAACAAAATCCTCCTACTAAGCCTATCCGATCATCTTTTTTAAAATAACTGATTATGGTTTCTATATAATTCTCAGGAAAAATGAGATCTGCATCAAACTTGCATATAATATCATAATTTTCATCCAGTTCGTTAAGTCCTGCATTAAATGCATTGATAACTTTACTCCCAGGAATATGCTCGCCGGAAGAACTAATATTCAGGATATTTAAGAATTTATTTTTAGCTATGTAACTCCTTATTATCTCTTCTGTTTTATCGGTAGAATTATCATTGACTACTAAGATTTTATCCGGAAGGATGGTTTGGTTACATAAGGATGCTAATGTGCTATGTATGTATTTTTCTTCGTTATGTGCAGGTATGATAATATAGACTCTCAAAATGGATAACCCTTATTTTTTCCTTTCGGCATATACAATATAATATCTTGGCGTAAAAAGTCTCAATAATGGTCTTAAACCTATTTTTTTTACAGGATGAGTCCATTTGCCACGGGCTTTAATTTCCCACCCGGCTTTTTCTAATAACCAATCAAATTGCCAGTCTTCGAACTCGTGGTAGTGCCTGTCCCAGGAATCAGTTTTGCTCTTATATGCTGCAGAAAACCATAATCTTAATGGAATAGAGGCCACTAATTTATCTGCCTTTATATTTTGGAGTACAGTAAAAGGTGAAAGAAGATGCTCAAATATTTCAAAAGCTGTCACAACATCTGAATCTACAGATTCAATAAACTCAGTATTAAGATCAAGATCTTCGCCCTTTGTATTAATCACAGTATATCCTGCCTTTTCCATATAAGGAACAAAAGGATTGTGTACACCGAGATCTAAAATTTTTGCAGGTGGAGTAATTTGGGCTGTCAAAAAATCAAGAGTATTTCTATATCTCTTATGCGGAAATTTTCCTTCGTACATGGTATTCAACATCAAGTTTTCGATCGTAAAAATATACAATTACAAAGATAGTGAAGGAAATGTGACAATTATTTTTAAAGCTGTCTAATATTCATATAAGAAAGCATTAATGTTCATTCCGGCTCCAACACTGGCAAAGAGTAACAGGTCTCCATCATTAATACTATGGTTTTCTAACTTTCCTCTTAAGATAAGATCGTATAGTGTAGGTATTGTAGCAACACTACTATTTCCTAGTTTTTGTATGCTCATAGGCATAATATCATTAGGAACTGTTTTGTCATAAAGGCGATATAGACGATCCACAATGGCTTCGTCCATTTTTTCGTTAGCTTGATGGATTAATATCTTTTTTACTTCAGAGATATCTACATTAGCTTTATCCAAACAGTGTTTCATAGCATTAGGGACTTGGCTTAATGCAAATTCATATATCTTTCTACCATACATTTTAATATACTTATTAGGATTTACATCAGGATCGCTGTATGTTTTTCCGAAAAAAAGGAAGTTAGATTCTTCCAGTGTGAAGGAAGCACTAACAGTAGAAATAATTCCTCCCGGTTTATCTGTCATCTCTACAATAGCTGCACCTGACCCATCAGAATATATCATGGAATCTCGATCATGTTGGTCTATAACCCTGGATAAGGTTTCTGTACCTATGACAAGACATTTCTTAGCCATATTACCTTTTATAAATGCCATGGCCTGTATAATCCCTTCGATCCATCCCGGACAACCAAAAAGAAGATCATAAGCAACACAATATGGGTTTTTAATCCGTAATTTATGTTTTATTCTTGAAGCGAGACAGGGTACTGCATCACCCTGAGTTGAATTTTTATCCACATCTCCGAAGTTATGGGCTACAATTATATAATCAAGGGTTTCAGGATCTATGTTAGCATTATTAATGGCTTTTTCTGCAGCTAAGAAAGCTAGATCTGAGGCATTTTGCTCAGTTAAAGCATATCTACGCTCCTCAATACCAGTTATTTTCTGAAATTTGTCAATGATTATAGGTGTAGGACTAATTATAGTCGTACCATCAGGGTTTAGGAATCGGTGATCCTTGAAACTTTCATTTTTGACAATTTCGTTAGGTATATAGCTTCCTGTGCCGGTTATTTTAATATTCATCTTTACGGAGTTAAGTATTCCTCTGTCAAGGTAGTCTATTAAAAACTATTTTTTATGCATGCATAACAAAAAAATACAATGCCCAGTTTGTGCTAATTATAGTATTAGGGTTTAGTTTTTATAATTTAACCCATCTTTAATTTCATCACGGTAACTATTGATAGAGCTCTTGTCTTTAAAAGATGTGCTTTTTCGCCACTAAAATGATTGTCAATAGTGGTGTGGAATAACGATAGCCAGGTTTCAAAATGATGAGGTTCAATTTTCTTTTTTGTATTCAAATCCTGGTGAATTTGCAGTACATTTTTTTTATAGCCCCCTTTCCGGAAAAGCTGAAGTTCCCAAAAATCGATTATATGAGGCAGATGTTTATCAAGATCAATATTGGCAATTTCCGTAAAAAACGGACCTATTTTAGGATCTGACAATGCTTTGTTATAAAAAGCTCTCATTAATAATTCTATGTCTTGTCTTGCAGTAATGTCCTTCTTCATAAGTAAAAAAAAGAGGTAACATTTGTTACCTCTTTAATGTATAGTTTTTATGTCTTAAGCTTCTGCTTCCTCCATATATTCTTCAATAGGAGCACAGGTGCATATTAGATTTCTGTCTCCATAAGCATCATCTACTCTTCTTACTGATGGCCAGAATTTATTTTCTTCTATATACGGAAGTGGAAATGCAGCTTTTTGTCTGCTATAAGGCAGGTTCCAATTATCAGAAGTAAGCATATTTAAAGTATGTGGTGCGTTTTTCATTACATTATTAGGATTATCCGCCTGAGCTTCGCTAATTTCCTTACGAATGGATAATAGGGCATCACAGAATCTGTCTAGTTCAGCTTTACTTTCGCTCTCTGTAGGCTCTATCATTATAGTTCCTGCTACCGGAAAAGAAACCGTTGGCGCATGGAAACCATAGTCCATTAGTCTTTTTGCAATATCTGTAACTTCTATTCCATTAGCTTTAAAAGGCCTGCAGTCAATAATCATTTCATGAGCGGCTCTTCCTCTTTCTCCTGTGTAGAGTACATCATAATTTCCATTAAGACGTTCTTTAATATAATTTGCATTTAGGATTGCAAATTCAGTAGCTTCTCTAAGTCCTTTTGCTCCTAACATTCTTACATATCCATAAGAAATCAAACATGCAAGAGCAGAGCCCCAAGGTGCCGCCGATATCGCTGTTATAGCTTGATTTCCTCCAGTTTTAATTAAAGGATTGCCAGGTAAGAAAGGTACTAATTGTTCTGCTACGCATATAGGTCCTACTCCAGGACCTCCACCTCCGTGAGGGATAGCAAAAGTTTTATGAAGATTTAAGTGGCATACATCAGCTCCAATTGCTCCCGGATTGGTAATACCAACCTGAGCATTCATATTAGCTCCATCCATATAAACCTGACCACCATTATCATGTATAATTTTTGTAACCTCTTTGATAGCTGATTCATATACTCCGTGAGTAGAAGGATAGGTGACCATTAAGGCAGCTAAATTATCTTTATGGAGTTCTGCTTTTTGACGTAGATCTTCTACATCAATATTACCTTCTTCAGTAGCCTTTGTAACTACTACCTTCATACCCGCCATGACTGCAGAAGCAGGATTGGTCCCGTGTGCCGAAGAAGGAATCAAACAGATATCTCTATGATGATCTCCCTTAGATTCGTGATATGCTTTAATAACCATCAAACCAGCATATTCTCCCTGAGCACCTGAGTTAGGTTGTAGAGAAGTTCCTGCAAAACCAGTGATCTCTGTAAGGTAGTCTTCAAGGTTTTTCAGTACCTCCTGATATCCCATTGCCTGCTCAACAGGAACGAAAGGGTGAATGTTAGCCCACTGAGGATCACTTAACGGCAGCATTTCTGCTGCTGCATTAAGTTTCATTGTACATGAACCCAGAGGGATCATAGAATGATTTAGTGATAAATCTTTTCTTTCTAACTTTTTGATGTAGCGCATCAGTTCTGTTTCAGAATGATAACTGTTAAACACATCATGAGTTAAATAATCTGAACCTCTTTTTAAGTTTTCAGGTATAGCTTTACCTGCTTCCAGAGTTTCAATTCCATTATGAGACGTATTCTTAGCCTCCGCAAAGACTGAAGTTATCGCATTGACGTCTTCAATTGTCGTAGCCTCGTTAAGTGCAATGGAAACTGTATGGTTGTCAGGGTAATAGAAATTAATCTCCTTTTTCTCTGCTATTTTTTTAATCTTTTCAGCATCCGCTTCTATTCTGATAGTATCAAAATAAGTTTCATTTAATTGAGTGTAACCAAGATCGGTAATTTGGTTAGCAAGTGTTGAAGCTGAGTTATGAACTTTGTTAGCAATATATCTTAAGCCTTCAGGGCCGTGATAAACTCCGTACATACCTGCCATTACTGCAAGTAAAACCTGAGCTGTACAGATGTTTGATGTTGCTTTGTCTCTTTTTATATGTTGCTCTCTGGTTTGTAGAGCCATTCTTAAAGCTCTGTTGCCATCTGTATCCTGAGTAATGCCGATAATTCTACCCGGTATATTTCTTTTATACTCTTCTCGGGTAGCAAAGTAAGCGGCGTGAGGTCCACCATATCCTAAAGGTATCCCAAATCTTTGAGTAGTACCTACAACAACATCTGCACCTAAACTCCCCGGAGATTTTAACAATACAAGACTTAAAATATCAGCAGCAACAGCTACTTTGATTTCAGCATTATGTGCTTTTTCAATAAAATCCTTATAGTCAAATACTTCACCTGATTTACCGGGGTACTGCAGTAAAGCACCATAAAATTCAGAACTAAAGTCAAAATCCTGATGTTTACCAACAACCAGCTCAATATGAAGAGGTGTGGCTCTTGTTTCAAGCAGTGATAGGGTTTGTGGCAAAATTTCTTCAGAAACAAAGAATTTATTTACGTTGTTCTTTTTTTGATCTCTGGATCGTACTGCAAATAGCATAGTCATAGCCTCCGCGGCAGCTGTACTTTCGTCTAATAAGGAAGCATTAGCCAGTTCCATACCGGTAAGGTCACTTACCATGGTTTGATAATTAAGTAGCGCTTCAAGTCTGCCCTGTGCAATTTCCGCCTGATAAGGAGTGTACGCAGTGTACCAACCGGGATTCTCAAGTATATTTCTCTGAATTACCGGTGGTAAACAAGATTCGTTATAGCCTAAACCAATATAAGATTTAAAAACTTTATTGTTTGAAGACAATCTTTGAATATGGTTTGAATATTCCTGTTCGCTCATAGCGGAAGGAAGATTCAAAGGTTCTTTTAGCAAAATATCATCAGGAACAGTTTCATATATTAGTTGTTCCATGGAAGCTACATTCACGGTTTTAAGCATAAGCTCGGTATCCTTCTCAGAAGGACCGATATGCCTTAATTTAAAAGAATCTGTTTGCATAGCAATTACAAGTTGAAATTGAAAGCGCAAAAATACGTATTAAATCCTAAAATAAATGCAATAATAGAGGTAGTTGAAGGCAAGTTTTTAACTAATTCCTAATCTTATCAACAATAAACTTACCTTTGTGAAGTGAAAGTTTTAAGCGGGATATTTAGATTTTATATTAACAGTAGTATTCATGTGTCTTTGGCCATATGTTCATTGATTTTAATAACAATGACCAGATACAAATATCCCATTGATATGTACTACCTTACTTTTAGCTTTTTTGCCTCTGTAGTAGCTTATAATTTTGTGAAATATTCAAAAGTTGCCAAGCTTTATCATAGAAGATTGACAAAATCAATGAAAGCTATACAAATCTTTACCCTCTTATCCATAGTTCTATTCACTTTCTTCATCACTTTTGTAAAAAGGGATACGGTTTTATCTCTACTGCCTTTTGCTTTTTTAACCTTGCTATATGCTATACCTGTTTATCCAAATTCTAAAAATCTACGAAGTATTTCAGGAGTTAAAATTTTCATCATTGGTTGTGTTTGGGTTGGAGTAACAGTTGTGGCCCCTGTAGTTCATTCTGATGGTGATTTTAATCAGGATATAGTGATAGAAATGGTTCAAAGGTTTTTCTTTATAGTCGTTATGATGCTACCTTTTGAGGTAAGGGATCTTCCCTATGATCCTAAGGAGCTGAATACCATACCACAGCAGATAGGAGTGACACGTACAAAGTTTTTCGGAAGTATTTTGCTTATATTATTTCTAATATTAAGTGCTTTTAAAAACACCTACTCTTCTGTAGAGGCGCTATCTACTGCAATTATTACTATCATAAGTCTCTTGTTTTTATGGGGAACAAGTAAAGAGCAGTCAGAGTATTACTGTTCTTTCTGGGTAGAAAGTATACCTATTTTTTGGATGGGTATTTATTTAATCTTACTTCAAATTTTTTAACTTTTTTCAGCAAGTTTTTGCTTTAGCTGTTCCTTTAAATCATTTTTAGTGGACTGATCTAGGGTATACACTTTAGGGTTTTTCATTAAATCAGAAAGCCTGTTGTTTTTTGCAGAATACTTTCTGCAGGCTTTACAATAGATCAAATGAATGTTTAGCTTTATTTTTTCCCATAACGAAGCTTCTCTGTATTGATTCTTATCACAATAGTGATTAGCTTCTCCACAACTAACAAATATTTTATTTTTTTCGTTACTCATATTTACTTAAACCAATTTTTTTCTAAGCATTCTGCCATGGCAGTTCTTGCTCTATGGATAATAACCCATAGGTTAGACGCTGTAATATCAAATTCATTACAAATTGCTTCAGTTTCAAAACCTTCAACTGTTTTTCTCTTAAAAATAAGGGCTTGCTTTTCGGGGAGTTTGTCAATACAGTTATGAATAGCTAGTCCTAATTCAGTGTTCTCTATTTCAGACTCAGCGTTGATATCAAATGGATCAGCAACCCTTTCTTCAAGCCAGTCTCCTTCAGATTCTTCAGAGGAATAAGACATACGTACTTCTGCCTTGCCTTTATTACTGTTTATTTTTCTGTAATAATCAATGATTTTTCGTTTAAGAATTGAAATCAACCAGGTTCTTTCGCTGGCTTCACCTTTGAAATTTTTAATCGATTTTAAACCGGCAAAAAAAGTTTCTTGCACCAGGTCTTGTGCAATTTCCCTATCATTGACTCTTACAATAGTGTAGTTGTACAGGTAATCACTGTACTTATCTACCCAGGTATTTGGATCTAAGATGTTAGTAGACATAAAGCTATCGTTGAGTAACCTCAAAAATAGAAGAAAAAATCTAATAAGTTGTATAAGCTAAGGTATTATCTGATATTGATCCATAGATTCAGCTTTTTTCTTTATCGCATCATTACGTATGGTCAAAAAATTAGTAAGATGTTTTTTTATTAAAGTGCGATCTACAAACTTACCTAATAGCCATAAAGGCAAGGAATATTCGAGATAATCTTTCATTATAGTACTTTTTCCATGATTGTCAAACGTATGAATATGTTTGAATTTTTTAAAATTCCCTTCAACCATTTCATCTGAAAAAAAATTAGGATAGTCAAACTGGCTGATTAAACTCTTATGAGTAAGATATAGTCCAAAATGCTTTCCCTTCCAGGTCACAGTTTCATCCAGTTCTATCAAACCTGAAGACCTGCCTGCGATTACTTTTTCATAGGTTTTGCTGGCAGAGGACAAATGAAAATCGATGCTTCGGGATAAATTGAAAACTATTTCAATAGGAGCATTTATTGTAGTGCTTAGTTTAATTAAGGTCATGGGTTATAAGTTTTGAAGTGCCTTTTTAATGTTTGGGAATTCAAACTCAAAACCTTTTTCTAAAAGGACTTCCGGATATACAAAACGACTTTTAAGAATTAGTTCAGTTTCAGTCTGGATGAATCGGGCACCTATTTCCAGTAATTTTTTGGATAAAGGAATGCCAAATGGCATATTTTGTGATTTTCTGAGATGCCTCATAAATGTATTATTGTTTATGGCATAAGGTGATACAACGTTAACTGCTCCAGATAAGTTTGGGTTTTGGATGATATAGTCAATACTTTTACAGAAATCCAATTCGTGTATCCAACTTATCATTTGTTTGCCATTGCCTTGTTTTCCTCCCAGACCTAACTGTGCAAGTTTCTTTAAGGGTAGAAAAGCACCTCCTTCTTTGCCAAGTACGATAGAAGTTCTTAGGGCAACTTTTCGGGTAAAGGGGGTTTCAAAGCTGAAAAAGCTGTTTTCCCAGGCTTTAGCTATATTTTCTGAAAAATTATCACCTAAAACTCCGGATGATTCTGTCATCGGTGTTTGCTCAGAGTGTTTATATATAGTAGCTGTAGAAGAGTTAAGCCAAACTTTTGGGGGTTTTTTACAATTCAAAATAGCCTTTCCCAAGATTTCAGTAGATTGGATTCTTGACTGTAAAATCATCGATTTATTTTTATCCGTGTATCTGCAATCTACGGATCTTCCACATAGATTGATAAGGGCATCACAACTTTCCAGTACCGATGTCCATTTTCCTAAATTTTTGCCATCCCAAAGTATGTAACCAGGATTATTGCTTTGTAAGTTTTTATTTCTTGTAAGAATAGAAACTTTAGCACCCTGATTTACAAAATAGTTGCTTAAAACTTTACCCAGAAATCCTGACCCTCCTGCAATAACAATTTTATCCATGATGAATTTATTTTTTAGCGGTTATGATATAGTATCCAAAATCTGTAAAATGTAATCCTGAGAGTAAGGCAAATAGCGAGCCTTTCAGATTGCTCCAGCTTTGAGACTTTATGTTCTCTTTTTTTATTAATTTTTTTAGAATGAAACCAAGGATTGCAAAAGGAACGTGTAATACAGATGGGGCTACTTTCCAGGAAATATTTTCAATCTTAACCTCAGAAAACCCTGTTTTGTAAAGTGCATTTTTTAAGTCATATATTGATCGTAACCCTTGAACGCTCCAGCCTTTACATAGCTGCTCATAACAATAGTAACTGACGCTGCACAATTCTTCGGGTTCTTTTCTTAAAAAAGCATCTGCAATGACTAATGATGCACCCGGTTTTAATATTCTGTATGCTTCTGCAAGTGCAGCATTCGAGTGTCCTACATGACAAAAACTTTCGATTGCATAAGCACCATCAGAAGATGAGCTCTTTATTGGTAAATCCCTAAAATCTGCTTCTATAATAACACCATTCTTGTCTTTTAAAAATTGATTTCCCAGCTCTACTTGCCTCTGTGATAAAGTAGCACCTACTATTGAGGTGTATGGATATTTTAATAACCCATAATTCATAGTTCCACCTATACCACATCCTAAATCTATAATTAGGGAATTTTTCTTAGAAAAGCTTAGCCTTTTAAACACCTGCTTGTTCATCTCGTTGATCATGGTATCTCTTTTTAAAAATGTATTTTTAAAAGGAATATAATAGCCAAAGTGCATGTTGTGACTCTTGCTCCAATAGAGATAGTCTTCTGTTGCTTCGTCATAGAAGTTGATAATCTTTTGCTCAGTAGCTGCTTCCTGTAATTTTATTTTTCTTAATAATGCTGAGGTGCTCATAATTTTTTGTTTTTAGGAGATTATTGATGCATAATTATGTACGGCGAGTAGAGCAAACACAATAGCAAAAAGAACGAATAGGGAATTCATTCCATAGCTACCTAGCTGGAATATTCGTTTTTTAGGAATGTCATACATAGGATAGTAAGCTATTTGTGTGATTACCTTTCCTATCCAATAGGAGGCAATTAAAAGGGTAAGCGCAAAGGCAATAGGTGTTTGGTTTTTTAGGTGATCCGTTAAAAGAATGGTAATCAGTCCGAAGCTGAAGTTTAAACCCTGAATATACCAACCATAAGTTTTGGCTATTTCTTGATTTAAAGGTTTTAGTTTTTTTACATCATTATACCAATCAAAAACTTTATGTCGGATAAAAGGGTAGATTAAAGCTGTGAAAATTTGGCCGATACCACCTGTGACGATTAGCCAATCTGGAATAGATATATTCATTTTACTTTGTTTTTAAACTTTCAGAAAAAATTGAAAGTAATTATTAAATAAAAAACTGAATTATTTTATCAGTTTTAATAAGGTTTTGGTCATCCAGTTTTGTTCTTTGTGAACGAGTTTATTCATAAAGGTGTCCATAGTACTGGCTAACTCATGCAGGGCTTTGGTTTGTTTGATTAGTTCTTCAGACTTTTTACTACCATCTGTTTTAATATTTGAAACTTCTTTTAATACCTTTATAGTGGGTTGCAATTCCCTACGACTTCTTTCTTTAGCAATTTGGCGGGCAAGTTCCTGAACGTCTTTTTCGCTGGTAAAGTATTCTTTTCTTTCGCCCATTTTGTTTTCTTTAAAAACGATACCCCAGTCCATCAATTGTCTTAAGTTCATGCTGGTATTACCTCTGGATATTTGTAGTTCTTCCATTATTTCTTCCATGGATAATGGTTCTGGAGAGATCATTAGCAATGCATGAATCTGTGCCATGGCCTTATTAATTCCCCATAAACTTCCTAAGGATCCCCAGGTAGTAATAAACTTAGTTTTTGCTTCTTCAAATTCCATAATGTAAAAATAAATAATAATTTTTAAACTTTCAAAAAATATTGAAAGTTTATTGTGGTTAAAGCTGAAAGGTACGATAACAGTTATATTATTGTGGTTTAGCCTTTCTTGTTATGTGTTGATTTTGTGTAATTTACAGGTTATAACACAAACTCACATTAATATGAAAATTTTTAAACTCAAAGCAGCATTGCTTATGCTACTATTTATTGGTGGCGGACTTTTCGCACAGAATTCACAAGATCATTTTTATGGCACAATGCAAACCACAGATGCTGAGGATTTATTAAAAAATCATCCAAGGGATATTAAAATCATTGCATCCTATAATGGTTATAGTGCAGTTTTATTAAGTGATAAAGCTGCAGAAGAATTGCATCACAAGGTACTGGTGCATGGACCAGGTTTTATGTATGAAAGTTCAGAGCAAAATGCAGTCGAAGCTATCAGAAAAATGAATGCCTCAAGTACTAAAGCCTCTAGGGTAGCTTATTCTATTACTCAGGAAAATCTTGTTCGTCAAAGCTTAGATCTGGTCAATAATTTAAATATAGCCAATCAAATCCAGGAACTGGAAGACTATGGAACCCGGTATCATAACACCAATAGTGCAAGACAAGCCGTAGTAGATTTAAAAACTAAATGGGAGGCTTTAGCAGGCAATCGCACTGATGTCTCTGTTCGTTTGGTGAATCACTCCAGTACCAATATGCCTTCGTTAATTATGACGATTACAGGATCCGATAACCCCGATGAATTTGTGATTTTAGGAGGTCATATAGATTCTACAGCAGGTGGATCTAATTCTGTTGCTCCGGGGGCCGATGACAATGCGTCTGGTATCGCTACCATTACTGAAGTTGCCAGGGTATTGTTTTCTATGAATTTCAAGCCAAAGAGAACAGTAGAGTTTATGGCATTTGCTGCGGAGGAAGTTGGACTTCGGGGATCAAAAGAAATTGCTCAGGATTATAAAAGCAGAAATGTCAACGTGGTAAGTTATATGCAACTCGATATGACCAACTATAAAGGTTCTGTTAATGATGCTTATGTTTCTACAGACAGCTATAATGATGATGATCTTAATAATTTTATGATTGAGTTATTGAACTTTTACAATGCTTCAGGTGTTCATAAAATTACCTACGGAACATCAAGCTGTAACTATGGTTGTTCTGATCACTATAGCTGGGCGCAGCAGGGTTATAATGTAACTTTTCCTTTTGAAGCTAAATTTGGTGAACATAATCCTAATATTCATACTACCCGGGATACCTTTGACAGATCACCAACTCCAGATGCTACACACGCCGCTAAGTTTGCAAAATTGGCATTGGAATATATGATTGAGATATCTAATGGAGTGGAAACAGATCCGGGAGGAGATGATTGCTCTAGTACCATAAGTAGTTATCCCTATTCAGAGAGTTTTGAAAATTCCATAGGGCAATGGAGTCAGGCAAATAATGATGATCTTAACTGGACAGTGGATGCGAATGGCACCCCGTCCAGCGGAACTGGCCCATCATCTGCAGCCGATGGAAGCTATTATCTATATGTGGAAGCTTCAGGTAGTGGTACCGGTTTTCCAAATAAAAGAGCGATTTTAAATTCTCCTTGTTTTGACTTATCTGCACTGTCTACTCCTGAAGTAAGTTTTAGTTATCATATGCAGGGCGATGCTGTGGGGACTTTCAATCTTGAAATCAGTACTGATGATGGAGTTAGCTGGAGTTCAATTTTTTCAAAATCAGGGAATCAAGGTAATAACTGGAATGAAGCCTCTGTAGATCTTAGTGCGTATAGTGGCACTATTCAGTTAAGGCTTAATGCAGTAACAGGTAACAGCTGGCAGGGAGATATAACTGTTGATAACATTAAGATAGGCGAGGGGAGTGGTAATCCCGACCCGGACACTTGTGAAGAACTTAATTTTAATGATTATAGTATTGTATCCTTTGCAAATCAGGATTCTAATGGAGCATATAGTGTAGATAATACTGGAAACAGTTTAACACTTACCAATAATACGTGGAAGTATATAGCATATCCATACACTGTAACTTCTAATACAGTGGTAGAATTGACACTTTCTAGTTCATCTCAAGGAGAAATCCATGGAATTGCGTTCGAAAATGACAATACTTTAACGTCATCCAGATGTTTTAAGCTCCACGGAACTCAAAATTATGGTATAACGAATTATGACAATTATTCTGGAGGATCCTTCACTTATACAATTCCTGTGGGTGATTTCTATACTGGAACTATGGATCGATTGGTTTTTATAAACGATAATGATGCAGGTAGTGGTAACACGTCAACATTTTCTAATGTAAAAATCTATGAAAGTTCCTGTTCTAAATCATTATCACCAGTTGTTTTTGGAAACAGTATTCCTGTCTATGGTAATACGAAAGAGCTAAACACTAAAGAGATAATAATTTCTCCTAATCCTGCTAAAAGTACTTTTGAAATAGAAGTACTGGCAAACTCTACTTTAGATAGAGCTTCATTATACAGTATATCAGGACAAAAAATAGCCGAATTTTCTATCAATAATGGAAGAAATCAATTTTCTGTTAGTCAAATGAATTTATCGAAAGGTGTATATCTTTTAAAAATCACAGGTAAGGATGATCAACAAATTGTGCACAAATTAAGTATTGAATGAATACTTTTTAATTGATTTTGTTTTAAAAAGTACAAGGGCCGGGAATCAAATCCGGCCCTTGTTTATTTACTTTATTAATCCGGCTCTACGTAGTAATGCTTCGGGTTTAGGCTCCTGACCTCTAAAACGTTTATATAGCTCCATAGGGTTTTCTGTACCTCCTTTAGAGAGCACATGTTCTTTAAAGGCTGTTGCAATTTGAGAGTTAAAGATTCCGTTTTCTTTAAAGAACTCAAAAGCATCTGCATCCAGAACTTCTGCCCACTTATAGGAGTAATATCCTGCAGAGTACCCTCCCTGGAAAATATGAGAAAAAGAAGTACTCATACAGGTTTCTTCAGTTTCCGGGTATAAAGATGTGTCTTTAAACGCTTCTTTTTCGTGTGCTTTTACATTTTCTATACTGTCTGGACTATGAGCGTGCCAGGATAAATCCAGAAATCCAAAACTTAATTGTCTAAGTGTCGCAAGACCTTCCATGAAAGTTGAAGACTCTTTAATTTTATTCACTAACTCCATTGGAATTACTTCTCCGGTTTCATAATGTTTTGCAAAAAGTTCAAGCGCCTCTTTTTCATAACACCAATTCTCCAGTACCTGACTAGGTAATTCTACAAAATCCCAATATACGCTTGTTCCTGATAATCCCGGATAAGTAGTGTTGGCTAGCATTCCGTGTAATGCATGTCCAAACTCGTGGAAAAGTGTGGTTACCTCATTAAATGTAAGTAAAGATGGTTTACTGGGAGTTGGTTTTGTGAAGTTACAAACAATAGATATATGGGGTCTGATGTTTTTACCCTCTTTTATCATTTGAGGCTTATAGGAGGTCATCCATGCGCCATTCCTTTTTCCAGGCCTTGGATGAAAGTCAGCATATAATAC
>NZVW01000069.1 GCA_002697475.1 Aquimarina sp.
ATGATTATTTAGATATGAAATTATGGAAAGTCCAATACCTGATATTCCTTGCAATACGTGATTTTCAAGTTTCCAACCACTGTCGTAATGTGCTTTATAACCAGCATGACCATCTTTATGAACTGCAAGATTTAAAGCAATGTCCGCCCAAAACTCGGCAGATTTTTTATAATGTAAATCTTTAGTTAATTTAAATACTTGATCATATATGTGCATTACTCCATAAGCTCCGTGACACATTCCTGCATCTATTATTCCAGCTTCTTGTATATGCAACCTGTTAGTTGTTTTCTTTAAGATTTGAAGAACTTCATCCAACAATTTTTCATTTTTCAAGAGCATAGCGGCCTGTAAAATAGATATACAAGTTCCTAAATCTCCGTAACACCAGGCTAATCTAGAATTGTAATCGTTGGACCCATCTCTTGTTATCCAATTAGGAAATGCTGAAGATAATTTGCTACTACTATGTTTACAACTTAAAATATAATTGCACGCTGGTAACAGCAAATCAATGACTTTTTCAGAGAATATTGGAAATTTAGATAATTTGGCTAAAAAAACTATTATACTAGGAATTCCGTGAGCTAGACCAAGGTTTGATCCATTGAATCGTAATTCTCCAACGACAATTTCTGACTCCCATAAAATATAATCTCCTTTATAAATTGCTTGATCTTTAATCGCTTGGATTAAAGTAAGTAAATAATGCTCATATCTTTTTTCTAAATCGTTTGTTTTTACATTTTCATATCGCTTCAAAAAATAATACCCAATTCCAATAGCCCCATGTAGAAAGTCAAAGTCATCACTAAAAATGAATTTATTCATCTCCTTCAAAAGATAAATGTCAACTTCTTCTGTAATAATATCTTCTTCTAAATCTAAAAACTTTTCTTGTTTTAATAATTCTAGAACAAAACAAGCTCCTGCAATTCCATCACAAAACGTAGGATAGTTATATCCTTTTTGTATTCGATTAAAGGTTTCAGTGATAATTTCTGCTCCTTTTTCAGCATGGAGATTGTCCTTTCTGTAGCGCGAATAATAAAAATGAAACAAAGCATTACCTGATATACCGGTTAGTGCACCAATTTCAGTATTATCACATTTGTGATTTAATAGGGAAATCGCTATTTCATCTAATTTTATCTCTAATCTTCTATTTATATCCATAACAGATTTTAAATTTTATAATATATAAAAAGTCATAATTATTACTCTAAATTCAATAATTAAGGATGATCGTTAACTCATATATAATTAATAATGCAAGTTATATCTTATTTTTGTTAATTAGATGATAGTAAAACCTTGCGTTATAAAAACAATTTCAAAATTTTTATTAAAAAGTACATTATTTAGGGTAACAAATCGCCCTCTAGACACACTATATATAAAAACACAAATCATAATATGAAACCTAAAATTCTTTTACTCTTACTCTTATTGATTAATCTCAGTCTGGCGCAATCCATTAATTATAATAAAGGATATACTATTGAAGATTATTTATCCCAGACTACAATCGATGGTATTGTATTATCACCAGATGGGCATCATTTAGCCTTTATTACCAATCACGATGATTTTACCGAAAATAAAACTGTAGAAAAATTATATTATTATCATATAGATGATGCTGGTAACATATTGAATCAGCAACAAATTTTAGAAGATGCTTCAGGGTTCTCCAATCTAAGATGGACACCGGATAGTAAAAACTTATTATTTAAGGCAAAAGATAGTGTGGGAACTACTGTATTCATAATGTCTGTTGATACTCCTAATCAAATCACACCAGTACTTGCAGACAGAACATCAATAGAAAAACTAAAGTTCTTTCAGATTAAAAACAACACAGAGGTTATCTTCAATACCACCCATGATTCGTCTACACAGAAAAGCGATGAAGACATTCTATATTTTCCACCTTCTAAAAAAGTATTACACTCCACCTATAAGTCTTTTGCTATAGGTAGCAATAAGATAGACTCTTTGTTTACGATTCCTTATAATACGTATAGATTTGAAATATCGCCAGATAAAAAATCTATCCTCTTTTCTGATAACCCTATATTTTCTTATTACAGCGCTGAGAGCTATAAGGATGCACATACCTATATCATTAACCTGGATAATCCTAAAGATATAAAACAAGTTACATTTCATAAGTACTGGGAATACTGTAGCTGGTTGGGTAACGATAAAGTCATTAGTGTTCCGGCCGGAAATATAGATCTTAAAAAGGATAATAGATCTTATTCACAATTCAGGATTATTAATATCAATACACTTAGCAATACACCCTTGTCTAATAACTTTGATCATAGAATTCAGGATTATCTGGTAATTAATGAGGATGAAATGATCATACAGGCAGATTCTTCCACTTCTTCTTATTTCTATCACTACAACAAAGACAATATAAGAAAAGTGACCAATCAAAATGCCACATTAAACCATCTCAAGCGAGGCTCCAATGGTGCTTATGTCTTCGCTCAGGTTACAGAAGATAATTTTGAAGAAATCTATTTTGCAAAAAGCATCGATGAGCTAAAAAATCCTAAAAAGCTTACTTCATTTAATGACAAGCTTTCTAACCAACCAAAGCCGTCTATTGAAACTGTGCGTTGGAAAAATTCTGATGGTATGTATGTAGAAGGTGTGTTGTTTACACCGCCGGGAGTTTCAAAAAAAGAAAAATTACCATTAGTAGTAGATATACATGGAGGCCCTTTTTCCAGCAGAAACGAAGTGCTCAGCTTAAACGGACTGCCGTATTACTATTATGGCTCATTGCTGGCTACTAAAGGATTTATGGTACTACAGCCCAATTACAGAGGTAGTACTGGTCGTGGTCAGGCTTTTATGGATGCTATTAATGGATTTGCCAGATCCAGACCCGTGGATGATATTCTAACAGGTGTAGCTTATCTGATAGATCAAAAATGGGTAGATCCGGATAAAATGGTAGTGATGGGTGCCAGTTATGGCGGTCATCTTACCAATTCGCTATTAGGTGCTACAAATCAGTTTAAAGTTGGACTATCCAGCTGCGGAATCTGGAATGAAATTGCCAATTATGGGGTCAACGACGGAGATGTGATGAAAATGATTGTTTTTGATGGTAAAAATCCGGTGGATGATTTAGAGCTTTACAGAAAAGAAAGCCCTGATTATGAAATGCTCAACATAAAAACTCCAACATTAATAACACACGGAGAAAAGGATATCAGAGTACCAACATCAAACGCCTATATGATGTATTATACCTTAAAGGATTTAGGTGTAGATGTTGAAATGATGATTTTTAAAGATGAGGGGCACACCTATAGTAAACCTTCTAATAAAATAGCAAAAGTTAAAGCTGAACTAGAATTTATTAAGAGGTATTTGCCTAAATAAAATCGTGTTCAAAAGCAATTTATAATGAAAAAATATCTTATTGCAATACTATTGACAAACTACTTTTTGACTACTGCTCAAGACCAAAATTCTTTAGTAGCAAAAAAGCAAGATTTGACAGAAGAGCAATTGAAAACCTGGTACTTCTTAGACTATACTGAGGATACCATACCGGGTATAAGTCTGGACAAAGCCTATCGAGACTTAATCAAAGAAAAAAAGGGCCAAGAGGTTATTGTCGCGGTATTAGACACAAAATTAGATATCCACCATGAAGATCTAAAAGGTCAAATATGGATCAACACAGATGAAATCCCGGATAATGGTATTGACGATGATAACAACGGATATATTGATGATATCCATGGATGGAATTACTTAGGAAATAAAGAAGGTAAAGAGATTATATATTCCAATCATGAAGTAGTAAGGATCATTAGAAAATATAAACCTCTTTTAGAATCCTTTCAAAAAAATAATGTAGATACTACAGCACAAGAAAAAATTGCATTACTACAAAAGGCTGAAGACAACTATGAATCATTACTTGCAGAATTAAAAAAAGAACAACAAGGCTGGAAAAATGCCGTGAATCAATATCCTGTAGTAGAAAAGAATCTTGCTGAATTTTTTCCCAATAGAGAATATACAATTTCAAAATTAGATAGTTTATTAAAAATTTACAAAAAGGATAGTGAACTCTCCTACGCTATTGAATATATGAAGCATTGTTTAGAGTATGATTTGGATAAATCCTTTTTTAAGAAGCAAAATGCCAAAATTGATACTGAACTGAGAACGGTTTTAGGTTTTGAGTATGACGATAGAGATATCACTGCTGATGATCCGGAAAATATTGATGATACTAATTATGGAAATCCTAAAGTGTGGAATGATAGTATACCCTTTCAACACGCCATTTTGGTCAGTGGGGTTTTAGCGGCAAATCGTCATAATGATATTGGAATTAAGGGAGTAAGTAATCAAATTAAAGTAATGTCACTTTGTGTAGCTTCTTCTGGCGGTGATGAACACGATAAAGATATTGCATTGGCGATTCGATATGCAGTAGATAATGGAGCTAAGGTGATTAATATGAGTTTTGGAAAAGAATTTTCATTGTATAGACACTGGGTAGACGAAGCTTTAAGATATGCCGAAAAAAATGATGTATTAATTGTTGGCTCTGCAGGAAATGAAGATAAAGAATTAAATATAGACTATATTCATTATCCCACCAATTATGACCCAAAAGGGAATGCAATCGTAAATAATTTTATCAAAGTTGGTGCCAGCACCAGATTTGTAGATCCAAGATTAAGGGGAAGCTTTAGTAACTATGGTAAAGAACGTGTGGATATCTTTGCTCCTGGAGCGCATATATATTCTACAAAATATAATAATTCTTATGATTTTGGAAATGGAACCTCTTATGCGGCACCTTTAGTATCCGGTATCGCTGCTCTTTTAAAATCATATTATCCAGTACTTACTGCCGCACAGATTAAGCAAATTCTGATAAAATCAGGAACTGTTTATGATGTTAAAGTAGAAATCACACAAAAAGATGGTACTAAAACATTAATACCCTTCTCAGAATTGTCTAAATCCGGTAAAGTGGTAAATGCTTATAATGCACTTTTAATGGCGGAGAAATTATCGAAAAAATAAAAAATATGCTTTACAGAATTATGAAAAATTATATCTTATCTCTTACCATTGTTTTAGGTCTACTATTCTCTTGTACTACTAAAAATGAAATTCCAAAACCTCCTTTGGCACCAAAGCAACCTACAATGGATGAATATTTTGGACAAAAAATTGAAGATCCCTATCGTAATCTGGAGAACTTAGAAGACTCTACAATTATTAATTGGTTTAAAGCTCAGGATAATTATGCAAGAAATATATTGAACAATATACCTAAAGCTGATGAACTCTATAAAAAAATAGAAACTATTGAATCCAGAACAGATTTTACTATTGGTAGTGTACATATTACAGATAGAGGATCTGTCTTTTATACCAAAACACTAAAAAATGACAAAAACAGTAAATTGTATTATAAAGAATTTACTGACGCAAGGGAGGAAATCCTACTTTTTGACCCTTCAAACTATAAAACCCAAGATAAGATTGAATATCACATCAGCTATTTTAAACCTAACTGGGATGGTAGTGCAGTTGCGATAGCAGTAAGTAAAGAAGGTGATGAAATTGCAGAAATAATTTTTATACAAACAGAGAACGGCCAACAAATTGCAGAAACACTTACTCATACAGACCCGGGCGGAACTGGTGGAATACAATGGCTACCTGATAATTCTGGGATCATCTATCAACATTTTCAAACCACTGACCATAAAGACCCTGATTTTTATTTAGATATTGCGAGTGTAATCTACAAATTGGAAGACAAAGCAGATATAAATACCGTCATTTTTTCAAGAAAGCACAACACAAATTTAGATATTGAACCAGCTGATTTTCCAATTATCCGTTATGATAAAAAATGGGGAAACTATATTATAGGTAGTCTATCTGGAGTTAATTCTTTTGAAGATACATATATGGCAGAAATAGAAAACGAAAACTATGACAATCTAAACTGGAAACTGCTATTTAAAGAAGAGGACAAAGTGGATCAATATGATATTATTAAAGATTCTCTTTATTTTATTAGTGAGTATAATGCAGATTATCGTAAAATCTGTAAAACATCATTATTAAATCCTGATTTTAAAAACCCGGAAGTGCTAATTCCTGAACAACGTGATATTAAAATCAATGATTTTAGATACTTAAATGACAAACTATATTATAGCACACAAAGATTCGGTATTGAAGCTAAGGTATATGCTTACTCTAATGGTGAAACTGTTCAAATATCCACAGAACAATCACCAGGAAGGATTAGTCTTAAGAATTACAATGGTCAACTATATGCTTTAATGACTACATGGAACAGACCTGTAACTTGGTATATTCTGGATCCGAAAAGAAATTCTTTTAGAAGAAGTAATGTCAAACCTGAAATTGATTACCCAGAATTTAAGGATATTACTTCAGAGGTTGTTTATGTTAAATCTCATGACGATGAGATCGTTCCTATGACTATTATCTATAATAAAGGATTAGAGCTTGACGGAAAAAATAGTACTATGTTATTGGGATATGGTTCTTATGGTACTACGTATAGTACATTTTTTTATACTCAGTTTATGATATGGATATCAGAAGGGGGTATAATTGCTATACCTCATGTAAGAGGCGGTGGAGCAAAAGGAGACTCATGGCATAAGGCTGGTTTTAAAACTACTAAACCTAACACATGGAAAGACGCCATTGCCTGCACGGAATATCTGATAGAAAAAAAATATACTTCTGCTCAACACACTTTAATTTTTGGTATAAGTGCAGGGGGAATATTATTAGGTCGCGCAATCACAGAAAGACCTGATCTATATGCTGCAGCCATAGGTAGTGAGGCGTTTATCAATGCAATGCGATCAGAGTTTCAGGTAAGTGGACCCGATAATGTGAAAGAATTTGGAACCGTTAAAGATTCATCAGAGTTTAGAGCCCTTTACGAAATGGACGCTTATCATCATATAGGTAAAGATATAAACTATCCGGCCACACTATTTTCTACTGGAATGAAAGATCAAAGGGTTCCAGCCTGGGATCCCGCCAAATTTATAGCCAGATTACAAGAATATAATACCTCTGAAAAACCTGTTATGATGATGGTAAATTTCAATAGAGGGCATTTAGTCAATATTTCTGATAGCGAATTTAATAAAGAAATGGCACAAAAATGGGCCTTCGGATTTTGGCAAACCGGTCATCCGGATTATCAACCAGAATGATAAAATGTAATACAGCTTGAGAAAAAAACAAAACCCCCAATCCCTAAAGATTGGGGTTTTTTTTTCCTCTTTGTAACATCCCTCCTTATCATACGTCTTAATAATACAGTTGCCAGACAACCTTTTTGATACAACTATCGTCTATAACTATAGATCATCATTTAAAAAAACGTATGAAACCACTTTACTATACCATCACACTACTACTTTTTACTTTTACGAACCTGAATGCCCAGGTACAGAGTTATCAGGTTATCGATAAAAGCACCAATGAACCCCTACCCTACGCTACGGTACAGTTTACAGAAAACAAAGGAATCATTACTAATGAAGAAGGGATCTTTAGCTATGATCCTTCAACCGTTACGGCAACAAATGACACTATCTACATCAGCTCTCTGGGCTATGAAAAAGTAGGGATTCTGCTATCCGATTTTAAAGAAGGTACCATTTACATAGCGCCAAAAGCTATAGAGTTAAGCGGCGTATATGTCTCTAACAAAAATCTGTCTGCAGAGGAGATTATCGACCTTGTAGAGGACAATCTGAAAAATAACTATGCAGAAGACTATCTTAGCAGAACCCTGTTTTTCCGCCAATCTGATTACAATAATCTAAAGAAAATGAATGTAGATTTTGAGAAATCTACTATAGCTGAGTTTAATGAAAAGTTTATCGATAGTGTGGTATCCATCATTCCGCGAAACTCCTCATATTTTACAGAAGTACTGGGTACTTTTAGCGGTAATGCAGAAAAACAAAAGTTTGACATTGTCAAAAGTGCAGAGCTGTATGATAAAAGTAATGATGGTTCTATGGAGGCCTTATCAGATAAACTGGAGGCCATCCTAAAGAAAAATGTAAAGCCGGACTCTTATCTGAAGATTAAATCCGGATGGTTCTTAGGTACAAAAGTACAGATGGATTCCATTTTTGATAATAACGATGAGGCAGCTGAAGTTAAGGACGAACTTAAAAAACCGGAAAAAAATCAGTTTCTAAACTACAGAAAGTCGTTAGTACAACGACTTCTTAAAAGTAGCCTGGTAAATGAAGATGCCACCCTTAATGTGATCCACAAATCCGGCAGGTATGATTTTAATCTCAAAGGAAATACCGCTATCGACGATCAGGTGGTCTATGTTATTGATTTTGAACCTAAGCGAGGAGAAGATTTTAAGGGGACACTATATATCAACACAGAAGATTATGCTATCATAAGAGTTGATTACCAGAATGTCAAAAATTTAAAAAGTGTCAAGCTTTTTGGCTTTAGCTTTCAGGATACTGACTATAAAGGAAAAACCGTTTTTGCTAAAAGACCTGACGGGAAATATGCTTTAAAGTTTATGGAAAAAATCCGCGGCAACTCCTATGGCGTCAAACGCCCGTTAACAATCATAGAAAAGAACAAACATGTCAAGGGCAGAAGAAAACAAAATGAATTATCTGTGGAACTGGACATTGGCGCCAGTGCCTTATCCAAGTTTGAAGTCGTTGTTTTCGACACACACGCTATTACAGAGGCGGATTATAACAGCCAAAAAGAGAACAAGAGCATCAAACCAGAGTATATGTCAAAGTACAATCCTGATTTTTGGCAGGGTCATAACATCATTGAACCTAATACGGCAATTAAAGAGTTCACCGTGATGGAGAATGGATGGTAGCCTGTAGTTCGGAGTTATGAGTTTGGGATTCAGGGTTATAAAAACAAACTGATAGTTATTTGTCATTTCAGCCCCGTAGTTTCAGAAGTTCTGGAATCTACTTAAAAATAGAAACTTTAACAATGAATTGTAATTTTGTTTCGTTTATTTCGTTTATTATTGTATAGATATTCGATTTGACTAACCTATGGAAACTTTTAATAACATAAAAAAACCGTCTAAGATTGAACAGGAACTGGCAATCGAGTCTTATGATGCATTGGTCTCTGTAATAGATCAGTTAAAATTAGATGATCCTGAAATTGAGATTGAAGAAACTCAAGAAAGAATTAAGATTCCACTGAGTGCTTTAAAACTTTTGAGTGAAATTTTAAAAGCGATGAGTCAAGGAAAACTATTTTCATTAGTTCCTATGGCCACTGAGGTAACTACACAAAAAGCTGCAGAAATCTTAGGATGTTCAAGGCCACATTTTGTTAAACTACTGGAAGATGGAGAAATTGATTTTACAAAAGTAGGAAAGCATAGAAGAGTTAAATTTGAAGATGTTCTGAACTACAAAGAAAAAGTGAAGAAAAAACAAAAGCAGCAGATAATTGATATTATGAAATCCGATGAAGAATTAGGGTTATATGATTCATAGTGTTAGGTTTATATGTGTGCTGGATACAAATGTTATCTATCCCATTGATATCAGAGATTTACTATTCTGGTTTGCACACTATGATTTGTATACTCCTAAATGGAGTAACCATATATTTGACGAGTGGATTGATGTTATGAAAAGAAAAGGAATAAGTGAGCAAGAGGCTATAAAGAGAACTGAAAATGCTAACCTGGCATTTCCTGATGCTTTTGTAACCAATTATTCCGGTCTGATTGATGGTTTAGAATTACCCGATCTAAAAGATCGTCATGTTCTGGCTGCGGCTATAAAAACAAATGCAAATATTATAGTAACCAACAATATCAAAGATTTTCCTGAAGATTATCTATCTACATTTGGGCTTTCTGCCAAAACAGCTGATGATTTTTTAACAGATATTATCGATTTAAACCCGCAACTTGCTCTAAAAGCTTTTAGAGAATTAGTATTGAACAGAAGAAATCCGGATATAGATGAATACGAAGTTCTGGATAGATTCAGAAAAATAGGTTTAAACGACACTGCTAATTTCCTACACTCTCTATTATAAACTATTTTATATTTATAAAAATGAGTATTTTAATTCATAAGTTTTAAAATTAGAGTAGTTCCATCATTACATAGGATTATGTATATTGTAGAGGTATTTATTTGATAAAAGTTCTATATGCCCCTTAAGAATATACTACCTATTCTAATCTTTGGATGTAGTTTCGCGATACTCAGCGGACAAACGATCAATTCGCGTATTGTAGATAAAAGTACCAATAGTCCAATCCCCTATGCCACTATAGAACTGGCAGAAAATAATGGCATTATTGCCAATGAGGAGGGTAAATTTACAATCATCGTAGAAGATCTTCCTGTCAAAACAGATTCTATCTATATTTCCTCCATGGGGTTTGAGCGTATAGGATTATCCATAACTCAAAAAATTGATTCTGTACTCTATTTGTTACCCAAAGAAATTGAACTGGACGGTGTCCTGCTGTCTAATAAAAAATTAAGTGCAGAGGAGATTATGGAAAAAGTAGAGGATAATATAGAGACGAATTATGACTTTGGTCTTTCTAAAAAGAAGTTGTTCTTCAGACAGACCAATCAGAACAATATTGAAAAGTTAAAACTAAATTATAAAGAATCAACGATAGAAGAACTCAATAAAGAATTTATCGATAGTATCCGTAACTCTATTCCTAAAAAATCTACCTTCTATCTGGAGGCACTATGTAACTTTTATGGAAACAGCGAACAGCAACGTCTGGAAATTATAAAAGGCGCACGTTTATATGACCGCAATAACGTAAGCTCTGTACAGGGCTTATTTAAAAAACTAGAGGTTATCTTTAAAGAAAACATCAAACCGGATTCTTATATCAAAGTTAAATCCGGACTCTTTAGCCAAAAAGTAGAAGTAGACTCTATCCTTAACGCCAATAAAGGTTCTGAGCATCAGGAAAATCTGTTTTTTAAATCCCGAAAAAACAATTTAACCAACATCTTTGCCAATCTTATTACTGAAGAGGATGCAAAACTTGATATTATAGACCACTCCGGCAGATATGAGTTTACGTTAAACGATTATACTGCTATAGATGATAAGCCTGTATACATCATCAATTTTGAACCCAAACGAGGAGCTGACTTTAGCGGGACACTCTATGTAGATATGGAAGATTTTGCCATCGTACGTGTGGATTATAAAAATGTCAAGCCGCTTAAAAGTGTAGGCTTATTTGGCTTTAGCTATCGAGAACATTTGTACAATGGCAAAATAATGTATGCCAAAGGTAAAAATGGCAAATACTATCCTCGTTTTATCGAGCGCATTGTAGGTAAAAAAATCGGTGTGGATCGACCCTTAAAAGTGGTAGAAAAAAATAAAAATGTCAGAGGCAGACGTAAGCAGAACGAACTGCTGATGGATATTGATGTACTTAATAGTGTAGTCACTAAGAGCGAGGTGGTCGTCTTTGACCATCAAAACATTAGCGAAAGTACCTATTTATCCGCTAAAGAAAATAAGACTAGTAGAGCAAAGTATATGGCAAAGTACGATCCCTCATTTTGGAGCGGTTATAATATTATAGAACCTAATCAGGCCATACGCACCTATTCTGCCAAAGTAGAAGAATAATATCGATGGCTAAACTTTGATTATGGCGTTACCCTAAAGGGTCAGGCTATTCGTTACAATTCCTCACCTGATACATCAGGTTGCGGGATTTGCACTACTATCCCTAACGCCTGTTAATAGAAACTCGCTTTAAAGTACTCGTTCACTATCAAATTTTATATGGAAAGTAAAAGTTTATAACAACATTTTGATTTATTTTGACACCTTTCGAAAGGTAACCTGCTTTTAGAATATACAAAATGATAGTAAAACACTTAATATTAGGTTTTTTATATGGATTATCAATATCCTTCATTTCATGGATTGTGGGTATGTTACTGAATAGCCTACTGATTAAGACCAAGTACTATCCTAAACTTTCAAACCTTAACTTTATTTCCAGAAAGACTTTGAATAAAGGCATTGGACTTACATACTTTAAATGGATAGTGAAAAATACATTTTTCAAGTTCTTTAATCAAGAGATCAAACTGAATAATAAGAAAACCGACTTGAACGAAATTAGACATGAGATGACCCTCGCAGAAGTTAGTCACTTGATTGGATTTATATTTGTGGTAGTCGTGGCCGTCTATATGAGCTTTAGTAAAGGTATTGTCTTCGGGATTTCAATAATGATTGCTAATATATTTATGAACTTATATCCTTCATTATTACAACAAAAAAACAAAAGAAGAATTGACCGGTTGATTAGGAAGCAGCAAATAAACATTTCAATTACAGAAAAAAATAGTCTCTAATTGACATTATTCCAGCTTTAAAGTTTTAAGCAAAGCCCAAAAATAATAATCTTCCTGATCAGGGATAATTGTGGTTTTGTAAGCTGTGTTTTTGATAATGTAATACGAATGATTCTCTGTAGTAAAAGAATCCGAATGTAAATTGACCAGCCGCTGTATGTAATCATTAATCAACACTACTTCTTCGTAAGAAACTTCTCTCCTCACCGTGGGTTGATCACTTTGATACACTAAATAATCCACTCTGAAGCTTAAGGATTTAGTTGTACCGTCTATAGGATGGAACTCAAAAGTAAAGTCCTTTGAATTAAAAATTTTATTGATATTGTCCGCAGTAGGGTCTACCTGTTGAGCACAGGAGCATAGCAACATAAAAATAAGTACGGTAATAGGTTTTAAGAATCGATACAAAATGCAACTGCTTAATCTGATGAGTTACGAATATAAACAAATAAAATAAGTTGGATTATAAGCATACCTATGCACTGTTAGCTCTCAATGAACTAATGCTCTGCTTAATCCAACTTATTTAAATAAATGCTGATTTGTTTATTTTAATTCAGGAATCTCTTTAGATTCTCTTCAAAGTCAATACCATCAACGTTACTAACTAAAAGAGCCATTCCTCCTGATTTAGAAGCTACCGTATACTCCGTCTGGAATCTACGTTCTTTTTTATGAGCTTTTACATACTTAAGTTTTACAACTTTAGCCTCATTAGTAAAGAAATATCTTCCGTGGATTCTTTTATAACGTACTTCTTGCTTTAAAGATTCGTCTTTTAATTCGTTGTTAAGCTTTGCTACATACTTAGCAGCTAGATAATCATCAAACACAACAAAATTGGTAGAGTACACAAATACATGATTTGCTACATTTCCTCTATCCACAAAAATTTCGAAATCCGTTTGCTTAGCTTCGATCTCAGCAAGCTGATCAAAAGCGATAGTCTTGAATTTAGAATCCTGATCTAAAGTATTAAGTCTGTTTTTAAACTCTTCAACTGATACCAGCTCATAATTATGAGAAAGTACAATTTTGTTGTTCTTAAAAACTATCTTGTTGTTTTTAGACTTAGAAATTTGAGTTTCTGAGGTCTTAGCGGGTGTCCCGAATCCCGGGATGTCGCAGCTTGCAAGTAGTACTGCAGCGGTTACTAATAGTAGAATTTTTTTCATAAGGGCATAGGTGTTAATTGGTTAACATTTTAGTTTACAGCCCCGTAAATTTCAATGCAATATACTAATAAATTTTAATAATCCAACCACTCAACGGGATTTTTAAGCACTTTAACTAATTTTTCCTCTTCACTTCCCGCTTTTGGATGGTGATCATACACCCATTGAACCCTTGGTGGCAGGCTCATGAGGATACTTTCTATCCTGCCGTTTGTTTTTAATCCAAATAGTGTCCCTTTATCGTGTACAAGATTAAATTCCACGTATCTGCCCCTCCTGATCTCCTGCCAGTTACGTTCATCTTCACCATAATTAAGATCCTTTCTTCTATTAACTATAGGTACATAAGCATCCAGAAAACTATCACCTACTTCAGTGACAAAATCATACCAGTTATCCATAGTCATCTGATCATTTTGCTTGCAATAATCAAAAAACAGCCCCCCTATTCCTCTGCCTTCTCCCCTGTGTGCATTATGGAAATACTGATCGCACTTTTGTTTATAATCTTTATAAAAATTAAGGTTGTGAGCATCACATGCATTTTTACATACTTGATGAAAATGTATGGCATCCTCCTCAAACAAATAGTAAGGCGTTAAATCTTGTCCCCCACCAAACCATTGATCCACTATATTACCTTGTGTATCATACATTTCAAAATAACGCCAGTTAGCGTGCACTGTAGGTACCATTGGACTTTTAGGGTGTATTACTAAAGATAAACCACAAGCGAAAAAATCTACCTCTCCTACACCAAAATATTGCTGCATTGCCGGTGACAGTGGTCCATGTACTGCAGAAATATTGACACCTCCCTTTTCAAACACATCACCATTTTCTATAACACGGGTTCTACCCCCTCCTCCTTCTTCACGGTTCCACAAATCTTCTTTAAAACGGGCTTTACCATCAATCTTCTCAAGACTACTGGTGATCGTATCCTGAAGTTGCTGAATGTAGGTGTAGAATTTTTCTTTGGTTTTCATTACTGATCTAAAACTTTAGTATTAGCATTTGATGCTATGGTTGCATATTTTCCTTCTCTCTGTAACAATTTTACTGTTTCTGTAGAAGCAGCAACCACTGCGATGGGCAATGTGATAATTAAACCCAGCACCGGAATAAAGAGCATAAACATAAAAATGGTACCGTTACCGATAGCAAGTCCCTTATGCTTGCTTACAAAAGCAATGCTGTCTCTATACTTAAAATGTCGTTCCATAGTATAGTCCATATTACCAAACCCAACATAATATGCCTGAATTACAAAAATCAATATGGTAGCCACAATACCTATTACCGGTATAAAGCTTAAGAATACTAAGGGAATAACAAAAAGTAATTCCCTTAATAGATTTCTTACATTTATACGTATACCTCTTACAAGTTGTTCTCTAAATGAAGTATCCCTGTGTTGGTGATTAGTAGCGCCTAGAATATGTGCTTCTACCTTTTCTGATACCGGACTCATAAAAGGTGCCGATAGTGCCATTACAATATGCTTGTAAAGCACCAACCCCACAGCAATTATTAATAATCCCGCTATCCAGCTGCTCACTAGTGTAAAAGTCTCAGATCCCCAATCCCAAACCCAAACTCTGGCAATAAGTGCTCCCAGATTATCTGAAAAGAAATAGACCATACTAATAAAGAAAACTCCTGTAAGCACACTGATAAGAATAGGTACTCCAAAATACTTCCATAATCCCAATTTTGACAATAAGCCAAAAGCTCCAAAATAGGCTTTGATACCATTAATCACATTCTTAATCATAAAATCTTTTTTTATGTTATACTCTTTATAGGTAGCATTTTATGCTTAAATGTTTCAATTTATCTTCAAAATACAATTCAAACTTTAGATTAAACCGCAATATCCATTTCCTTAACGGGTTCTTCTTCATCGAGAACTCGTTTTGACCATATAGCCAATCCAAAAGTTAATACCCCAAGTCTTCCTATAAACATAAGTATAATGACAATACCTTTACCCCATTCACTAAGATTTCCGGTAATTCCTGTACTTAACCCTACTGTACCTAATGCTGAAGCGGCTTCAAACAATATTTTTTCAAAATGAATATCCTCAGTAAAGGATAACAAAAAGGTTCCTAAGAAAAGTATAGAGGTGTAGAACATAAAGGACGAAGTGGCAATATACAATCGCTCAAAAGGAATAGTTCTACCCAGAAAAGTAATTTTTCTGCTTCCTCTTATCCGGCTTTTCATAATAGCAAAAACGGCAGTCAACGTTGTTATCTTGACCCCTCCAGCCGTTCCTGAAGGAGAAGCTCCTATGTACATCAAAAATATAGTCACCAGAATCATAGGCAATACAAAACCTCCAAAATCTACTGTGTTAAAACCCACTGTAGTCATCGCCGTCATAGACTGAAAAAATGCTGCCAATAATCTTGCTTTACCATCCAATTGTGATATTTCCGGCTCAAAAAAGTAAAAGAATATAAACCCGAAAGATAATAAGCAAAGGGTTCCTACTATAATAATCTTAGTGGTAAAACTTAATCGATGCGTCTTTTCCTTAAACCATAACATAAAGTCAGTGACTACAATAAACCCTAAAGATCCTGCGATCGATAAAAAGGAAATAATAAAATTAACGTAGGTATTATCAACATAGGCAGTAAATCCAGAATCAAACAGACTAAATCCTGCAGTACAAAAAGTACTTACACTATGAAAAACAGCTTGCCAAAGTGCCTCCCAAAAGCCAAAATCCTTTTGCAGAAATGCAATCAAAAACAAGATAGCACCTAAGGACTCCATAAATAACGTAAAAAGGACTACCGACTTTAAAAAATCACTGATCTTAATAGAAGAGGGCAATGTAAACTCTGACTTCAACAATTTTTTGTGCCAATGCGTCATCTTTCTTGTAGTTGAGAGTATAAGAAAGGTGGTGAAAGTCAGGTAGCCTATTCCTCCTAACTGGATTAAAATCATAATCACAAACTGACCAAAAAAATTATAGGTATCTGTTATATTAACCGTAACCAAACCAGTTGTAGAAACAGCAGAAACTGCTGTAAACAGGTGATCCAAAATAGGCACATCTGCATTTTCTAACCAAGGAATACAGAGTAATAAAAATCCAACTACTACGTAGGTTAAAAAGCCATAAAATAGGTTTTGCTGCGGTGACCAACCCAGCTTCAGTCGGATATATCTTTTATTTAGCCTTCTAAAAAAATCAGTCATACTATGCAATACAAACCAGTTGACCTGGATAATTGATTAATTCATTTTCGCTCGTTATCAAAATAGCTTTGGAAGCATATGAAATTAGTGAATTAATAATTTCGTCATCTGATGCGTTAGGATTTTTAAGAAAAAATTGTCTTCCTGTTTGGTTGTTGTGAAGATCCATTGCCTTTTCCAGTACATTATTGGGTGATAGTTCTTCATGAAGATCAGTGAACTTTGCCGCCCAGTCTACTGATTTTTCCTTGTTGGCTGTTATAGCGAGAGTGTCTTTAGCAATTAATACATTCCACAAAGCATGACGAAAAGCATTCTCAGGACCATGTCCGTGATGAGCCTTTTTATAGAGTTTTTCACAGATGACAACAGTCCTTTTAGTCGCTTTAATCGTAGGATAAACCAAAAGAGGATTACGAATAGATATTCCAGCCAATCTGAATAGTTTCCTAAAATTCAGCCCTCTTATGACCTTCCATATATTCACTACCCTCTATACTCTTTAACAGCATCCACAAATGCCCTGGCATGATCCACCGGAATATTTGGTAAAATTCCGTGACCTAAATTAGCCACATACTTATCTTTACCAAAATCAGTAATCATTTGATTCACCATTTTTTTGATGTCTGGTATAGGAGATAATAGTCTGCTTGGATCAAAATTACCCTGAAGCGTTATATTTCCTCCGGTTAAGTATCGGGCATTTCTGGCAGAACAGGTCCAGTCTACCCCCAATGCTGATGCTCCTGATTTTGCCATATCCTGAAGAGCGAACCAACACCCTTTACCAAATACGATAACTTCAGTTTCATCTTTTAAAGCATCAACTATCTGCTGAATATATTTCCAGGAGAACTCCTGATAATCTACTGGAGATAACATTCCTCCCCAGCTGTCAAATACCTGCACCGCATTAACTCCTGTGGCTACCTTTGCTTTTAAATAAGCAATAGTAGTATCTGTAATCTTTTGTAGAAGATTATGAGCAGCTTCAGGTTGCGAAAAACAAAATCCTTTAGCAATATCAAAATTCTTAGATCCCTGACCCTGTACAGCATAACAAAGAATAGTCCAAGGCGATCCTGCAAAGCCAATTAAAGGAACCCTATTATCCAACATTTCCTTGGTTAACGTAATAGCATCCATCACATAACCCAATTCTTCCTGAATATCAGGAACTACGACCTGATCTACATCCTTTTGAGATCGTATTGGATTCGGTAACCAGGGGCCTACTCCATTCTTCATCTCTACCTCTATGTTCATTGCCTGAGGTATGACTAAAATGTCACTAAACAAAATTGCGGCATCAGGACCAATAATATCAATGGGTTGTACTGTAATTTCTGCAGCTAGTTCAGGGGTACGACAACGTGTAAAAAAGTCATACTTTTCCTTTAATGCCATAAATTCAGGAAGGTATCTACCTGCCTGACGCATCATCCATACCGGTGGTCTTTCAACTGTTTCACCTCTTAATGCCTTAAGAAATAAGTCATTCTTTATCATAATATTCTTTATACTTTTTATAAAATCTGCTTTATAATATGCAGACTAAAAATATTTTACCGCCTGTACAATAACATTCTCTACTGTGGGTCGGTTAGCAATGATCACTTTATCTGTATAGGTCTTAATCTCATCAGCAGTGGTATGACCAATACAAAACGCAATACTATCTTCTATATAATTAGCAGCTAAGAAGCTTTTTACTCCTGATGGACTAAAGAAAAACACACCATCAAAAATTCTATCAAACTCTTTTAAATTAGCAAGCGTTTCATAAACCACTATTTCCTTGTAATCTATATGATTTTTATCCAAAGCTTCCGGTAATTCATCTCTTCTGATATTTCCACAAAAAAAATGAAAATTTTCGTTTTCGTACTTGTCTATAAGTACCTCTGCCAGTGTAGCTGCATTTGCGGCCTGTTCTTTAACCTCATAGCCATCATCGGATAAGAGTGTTTTTGTTTTTTCTCCTACACAAAAACAATTTTCTATTTTAATTTCTTTATCCTTAATCGCTCTCACTGCATTACCACTTGTAAATATGGCATTTTTGATGGTTGTATCATCAAGTTCAAAAGGAATAGGCTCAGTAGTTATACTGTCATATTCTACAAATGCTATATCCGCATTAAGTAATAATTCCTTTTGAGAGGCTGTTAGTGTCTTGGTTGATAATATGGTAGGTTGGTACTCCACTTTATTTTAGTTTTTCTTTGATTTTTTGCATCAATATATCTCCGCCATTAGCCAACACCTCATCTGCACACTGTTCTCCAAAACCATTAAGGTGAGTAATCGGTATTTTTTTAGCTATTGTAATTTTCTCCTTTCCATCTAAAGAAAACAGTGCACCTTCAAAATTCAACATATCTCCTGATATTGTAGCTAATGCTCCAATGGGTGCTGTGCAGCCTCCTTCAAGTTTTCTTAAAAAACTACGTTCTATGTGTACACATTGTTGTGTTTCCTTATCGTTTAGTTTTGCTACTGCTTCTTTACAAAAGGCATCTTCTTTATTAACAACGACTAACATTGCTCCCTGAGCTGGCGCGGGGATCATCCAATCCAGATCAATATAGTTATCGGGCTTTAAATCAATACGCTCTAAACCTGCTGCAGCAAAGATGGCTCCATTCCAGGTATTATCATTTAATTTCTGCATCCGGGTATTGACATTACCTCTTAAATCAACCACTTTGTGACCAGGATATTTATGTAACCACTGCGCTTTTCTTCGTAAACTACCAGTGGCAATAATTCCATCTCGATCCAGGAAATCCAAACCTTTATGAACTAAAATATCCTTAACATTAGCCCTGGACAACACTGCGCCTTCTATAATCCCTTTAGGTAACAATGTTGGTACATCCTTCATAGAATGTACAGCAATATCCACATCTCCGTTGATCATTGCTATATCCAAAGTTTTGGTAAATATACCAGTGATACCTAACTCATACAAGGGCTTATCCAGTATAATATCTCCGGTCGATTTTACAGGCACTAAGGATGTGGTATATCCAAGATTTTCCAGTTTATCTTTAACCAAATTAGCTTGCCATAATGCAAGTTCACTATCTCTGGTACCGATTCGGATGGTCTTTGTCAAAAACTATTTATTTTGAAGTTGAAACACTTTTCTAATCAATTCCAGGCTTTCATCTGCTGAGGTATTATCCTCTCTTAGATGATTAGCAAAGTGATTTGTTATTTTTTGTATGATTCTGTCTCCTATTAGTTCAGCCTGCTCTTCGTCAAAACCGGTATATTTCTTTTTTTGCTGATGTATCTCAGCATCTTTAAGGTAACTTAATTTTTTCTTTAAAGCCCTGATAGTCGGTGCAAACTTTCTGGTCTCCAGCCAATCATTAAATTCTGTTTTAATATCTTCTATAATACTTTCTGCCTGCGGAATGTATTGTTTCCTTCTTTGTAGCGTATCATCCGTCATCTTTGATAAATAATCCAAATGCACCAGTGTTACATTAGGTAACTCAGTTACATCGTCAGCTACATTTTTAGGTATGGATAAGTCAAGTATCAGTAAAGGTTTATCAGAATAAATCAATTGTTTAGAAATGGTAGGTTTCTGTGCCCCTGTAGCCACAATTAATATATCGGCACTCTTTATTTCTGCCTGTATATTGGCATAATCCTTAACTACTAGATTAAACTTACCCGCTACTTTTTCTGCCTTTTTTTTAGTTCTGTTAATTAAAACAATGTGATCATTATGAGTATGCTTAATCAGATTTTCACAAGTATTCCTTCCTATTTTTCCAGTTCCAAAAAGCAGAATGTTCTTTTCTGAAATCTGATCTACATTTTTTAGGATATATTGTACTGAAGCAAAAGAAACCGAAGTAGCACCAGAGGATATCTCTGTTTCATTTTTAATTCTTTTACTGGCCTGTATCACAGCATTAATTAATCGCTCTAAGAACGGATTGGTCAGCTCATATTTTTTTGATACTTTAAAGCTTTTCTTTAACTGGCTGATAATCTCAAAATCTCCTAAAATCTGACTATCCAAACCTGTGCCTACTCGAAACAAATGAGAAACTGCATGACCATTTTTATGTACATAGGCCACTTTTTCAAACTCTTCTACAGTTCCATGTGTATGTTCACAAAGCAATTTGATGAGCTGAAAAGGGTGTTGAGCAAAACCGTGTAACTCTGTTCTGTTACACGTAGAAGTAACCAAAAGACCTTCTACTCCTTCTTCCTTAGCCTGACGCAAAATAGCTTCACGCGTTTCATCATTAACACTAAAGTGTCCTCTGATTTCAGCATCAGCTTTTTTATAGCTTAGTCCTATGGTATAAAAATGTGTTCCCTTTGCTTGCAGATGAGGCTCCATCTAATCCTTTAATTTATTCCGTAACAAAAATATTCTTCTTAAATGATAAAAAATAACGCAAGAAGGTTTTAAAGTGTCGGTATTTGCTAATAATATCTTAAAATGCTGAAACAATGGGGAAAAGCCTTATTTTTGTGATGTTCTCAAAGTAGTTCATTACGCTATTTTAGAATTATTCTAAATAAATAACGGAAATATCATGGAAATAGAATTAAAAAATAACGCTCCTGGTACATTAGAAGAAACTAAGATTGAGGAAGGTTTTTTTATTTTGAAATTCAACAACGAAAATGATGATATTCAGAGAGTTGTGCGAAATATTGACAGCAGTTACATTCAATTTCATTTCTGTATCAAAGGTGCTGTAAAGTTCAATTTTAACAATGGAAGTTATGCCTTAAATCTAAATGAGGAAAATTCTCTTCTTTTATATAATCCTCAGCGAGACTTACCTATGAATCTTGAAATGGAGCCTGACTCCTGGTTAATATCAATTCTGGTTTCCATAAAGAAATTTCATTCTCTTTTTTCAAGAGAAGCTGACTATATTCCTTTTCTGAGTGAAGAAAATAAAGATAAGAAGTATTATACAGATGGTAGTATAAACCCTTCCATGGCGGTCGTACTAAATCAAATTATGAATTTTAGCTTACATCCATCTATCAAACTTCTGTATTTTAAGGGCAAAGCTTATGAACTCATCAGTCTCTATTTTAACCGACCTGAGGATGCAGATATTGAACAGTGCCCATTTTTAGTTGATGAAGAAAATGTTTTGAAAATTAAAAAGGCAAAGGAGATCATCATCAATAGAATGTCAGAGCCTCCCACTCTACAGGAACTCTCTAATGAAATTGGTTTGTCCCTAAATAAACTCAAGGATGGTTTTAAGCAAATCTATGGTGAGCCTGTATACACTTTCTTATTTGATTATAAAATGGAGGTGGCCCGCAAGCTATTAGCCTCAGGAAGCATGAATGTAAATGAGGTAGGATTAAAGGTAGGATATAGTACTGCCAGTCATTTTATAGCTGCGTTCCGTAAGAAATTTGGAACTACTCCAAAAAAATACATTAGCAGTATTCACTAATTAATTTTCCTTTGAAGAAGGAATTCCTACTCCTTTTTGTAAAGATACAATTGAATCGTACATGCCGCGATCGTCTTCGGACACATCTCCTATGACATGGACATATTCAAATTGTTCAAGAAGCTCTAATAAAAAAGGAAGCTTTTCACTTTCTACATCAAGAATAATACGTTTCATTTTGTTGCTTTTTTGATTTCCCTAAAAATACAAAAATAAAATATCCAAGGTAAAGGCTTAAGTGAATTTAACGTCTCAAAAACAATTTTATATATACAAGGTTGTATTTATAAATGGATCAATAAATAAGTCTTATCATTTTTTTATAACTACACCTGTATATACTTCGTATTTTTGCTGAAAATTGAATGCTATGAGCAAAGGAGTTTTACTCATTAATTTAGGTTCTCCAGATAGTACGGACCCAAAAGATGTAAAAAAATATCTTGATGAATTCCTTATGGACCCAAGAGTTATCGATGTTCCGTATTGGGCAAGAACCTTACTAGTTCGAGGGATTATCCTAAATACCAGACCTAAAAAATCAGCAGAAGCATATCAAAAAATCTGGTGGGACGAAGGTTCTCCTCTTATTGTCATTTCAGAAAGATTGCAGAACAAAGTGCAGGAAAACAGTGATGTCCCTGTAGGTCTTGCGATGCGCTATGGCTCTATGAGCATAAAGAAAGGGCTTCAGCAATTGGTTGATCAGGGAGTAGACGAGATTCTATTAGTACCTCTTTATCCTCAATTTGCTATGGCAACCACAGAAACTATATTGGTTTTAGCTGAGGAACTGCGTAAAGAATATTTTCCTCGAGTTACTTTTACGAATTTGCCCGCATTTTACAACAACTCAGATTATATTGAGGTTTTATCCAAAAGTATTAACGAAAAACTAGTAGGTCTAGACTATGAACATCTTCTATTTTCATATCACGGAGTCCCTGAAAGACATATTCGCAAAAGCGATATAACTAAATCTCATTGCAAAATTGACGGATCTTGTTGTAAAACCCCATCAGCAGCACACCAATACTGTTATCGACACCAATGTTATGAAACTACAAGACTAGTTGCGGAAAAACTGAATTTAAAAGACGACACCTATTCCACCTCATTTCAATCCAGATTAGGATTCGATCCTTGGTTACAACCCTATACAGACCGTACAATTGAAAGAATGGGAAAACAAGGAATTAAAAAAATGGCTATCGTTACTCCTGCCTTCGTTTCTGATTGTTTAGAAACCCTTGAGGAGATTGCTATGGAAGGCGAAGAAATATTCCACGAAGTTGGTGGTAAAGAATTTACAACCATTCCTTGTTTAAATGACCGGGATGATTGGGCTGGTTTGTTAGCCGACTGGATTAAAAATTGGGTAGAACAAAAAACACCTTTAACCACTGAAACTTAATCTCTAATGGCAAAAGTATCCTCAGAAGCTCTTGGCACAGATTCGATAGGTAATCTATTGATCAAACAGGCTGTTCCTGCATCGATTGGGATACTTGTAATGTCTTTAAATATTCTTATTGATTCCATTTTTGTTGGCAATTGGATAGGCTCAATCGCCATTGCCGCAATTAATGTCGTATTACCGGTTTCATTTTTCATAGCTGCATTAGGTATGGCGATAGGAATTGGCGGCTCAAGTATTATTTCCAGAGCTCTAGGAGCAAATAACAAGGAAAAAGCCTTGAATACTTTTGGTAATCAAATTACCCTAACTTTTATTTGTACAATATCTTTGGCAATACTAG
>NZVW01000070.1 GCA_002697475.1 Aquimarina sp.
TAAAAATATTGTTCAAAATGTCAGTTTCATCCTCATTTAATGAATAGTATAAGGTTTGTCCTTCTCTTCTGGCTGTAATAATACCAGCGTCCTTAATTTTACGTATATGTTGTGAAACCGCAGGAACACTCATACCTAAAATATCGGATAAATCACAAGGGCACAACTCTTTTTCCATATGTAAAAGGAATAGAATCTTTAAACGAACCTCATTACCTGAAATGGACAGTAATTTTGAAATTTTATCAAAACCATTAGCCATACCATCAATGGTAGTTCTACAGTTTTGTAGCTGCTTATGGTCGGCTTCAGCTCTTGTACAAGAAATTTCCAATTTCATATTGTTGCGTTAGACCAGCAAACTTATAATTAATTACGTATTTAAGCAAATACTTAAATAAAATTGTACCAAACTACAATCCCACTACGCAACTCACAGCATCACAAAAATTACTTTTATGAGCATACGTGAGCGCACCACAGAAACATACCATCCAAGGCAACAATGGCAAATACAACTATCTCTTATTTGATAGTGTGTTTGCCTTTAATGCGTTTGTAGATGATGAAGTCAAGCAATTATCTACCGCTAATCAATCGCGTTGGGATTGGGTAACGCAAAGCACAAGCGATAACCTAAAAAACGGCACGAATTGGTACGGCACACCAGCACCCAAAGATGTAACCGAACTAGAAACGCATCGCACCTTTTTGGGAATGCCTCTAGTAGAGAAAATCCAACCCAAAATTAAAGATAAGCTTGCCGAATACCTTCAGTATCTCAACGATGCCGTGATGCCAAAACCTAAGATGGCATATAATGACAGAGGTCTGGGCGTGTTTTCTTTTGAACGTGCTGCAATGGCGATGTTTCAGCAGTTTTCTGTGAATACAGGAACACCGCTTGACACTTCGGTAAGCCAAATGAACATTGAGCTGCGCAACAAACAAATCCAGACTTCTGTAAAAAGCGTGTATGCTTACTTTCAGGATAAACAGCAATCCTATCCATCATTGCAATTGTACCTAATGGCAGGTGCAAATGCCCAGGTAAAAGGGAACGACTTACTCTATGTAGGTCTAGCCTGTTCCGAGTTGGTGGAGTTTATGGAACTGCGTGGCGTTTCAGTTGAAGTAAATGTGATGCTAGGCACATCCTTTAACAATCAGGTGACGATGGGTTGTGTACGTGTCAAGCGATTTCAAGATAAACTGGATAAGAATCAGCTGTTGTTAATGAGCAGCGACCCAAGGTATTTCCGCTATCGAGGTTTCAAATCTCTGGTGGCGATGAGCAATTATTTTGGGTTGACCATTCCTTCAGGTTTGGGGACGATTTCTGCTAGTATGGGTAACGCTTTCGCGAAAGCCGTTAACGAAAAAGGCTTCGTCTTTGAACAGAGTTACTCGATGGCATCTGCCGTAAAAGAGGTCTCTCAAATCATTACCAATTATAAAAAACAACTCGATGCAAAAACCAAAAATTAAACTGGAGCCACAAGTAGTTCAACGGATAATGGATAGAGCTATTGAAATTAATAAAGGATGTGCTGAAAAGTGTAGAGATTTTCAAGTTATGCTTTCGCGAAAGCAAGAAAAAACTTTAATACTGCGATGGACTACCATAGATATTTCAGATATAGAGCGCCCTTTGCAATGTTATAGGTATGAGTGTTTTGAGATGGATGGCACACCGCAATTATGTTCCATTCATTATGCGAATCAAGAGGAAGCCAATGATTTTTTCTGGTCGTTAGAACCACTCTACCAACAAGAATATGCCATAGACCATAAATTATAGATGATGTATAAAACCAAAGAAATAAACAAAGCTGCTTTAAAAGCGTTGCATATAAAAAATCAAGAGGAAATTGTAGAACTCACAGGCAGCAAACTAAACCCTACACAAGCTTGGGAAGTCATTAAATCTGCTTCAGAAAATTTCAGTAAGCCTGATGCTAAAGCACAGGAGGCAGATGCCTTGCTTTATAAAATGCTACATCCAGAGGTTTCTAAAAAGACAACAAAAAAGAATGACAAGGAAATCATTCGCCTCAAGGAGAAAGAACGTGCCAGAGCGCTTGAGCTTCTGGAACTAGAATTATTAATCGCTGCTTAAAACTAAAAAATGACCATACAACAATTACAAGCGCTCGATATGAGCCTCGTTCAACCAGAAGCGTTACAAACTGCTGTTCAGGATATTCTGGACGATTACAACGCCACGTCCGATAAAAAAGCCTTTGAAGAAATCGCGAAAGAAAACATTGAAAAAGTGTTTTTACTAGTAGAACGTCTTACTCCAAATTCCATTAAAAAGACCAAAGAAGAAGTTCCGAAAAAGACGGAGAAAAAAGATATGGCAAAAGATGAAAAGGAAACTGCTGCAAAAAAGAGTACTTCTGACAAATCTAAAAAACCGAGTAAAACGGTAAAAAAGGAACTGGATGCTCTAAGTAAAGATATTAAGGCGTGTCGGCTAAAGATTAAGAAGTACAATGAAGAAAAGCGCAAAAATCAGCCCAAGAAGCCTAAGCCGATGCGCCATACCAAAATCAAGAACCATTTTATAGCGATTGCCAATCTGATTCCACCAGCGCATAAGGAAAACCTTAAGATGCAAAAAGAAGCTGAGAAAATATTGTTGCGTGCCTACCGTGGTATAATGAACACCTACGGAATCAACTTTGTACGTGCCGAAGCTGGCGAAAAAGATATCAAGGAGAAGTATGATAAAATGGAAGAGAAAGCCAAAAAATAACTTATGAATAAGAAAGTATTAATTATCACAGGTGCAGGACTCGCCATAGGATTTGCTGAAGCGCTTATCTATTACAACCTGGGTAAGAATGAAAAGCAAGAAAAATTCAAGTTTCAAATACCAAGAGGTGCCGAACTTTTAAAAACTACAGGTATCATTATTGCTACCTCACTTGCTACCGCAGCATTATCAAATATCATTGAAAATGCAATGCAAGACAAAGAGCAACTTATCCCAGTAACCGCATAGATTATGAAAAAAATAGAACATAAAACTTTCCTAAAGAATAACAGCCTCGATAAGAAATTAATCCTGGAACCAATTCAAGATAAAATTGAAATTTTTGACAGAATGCACAAGCTTTTAGACACCGTTTCTGATTGTGAAAAAGGAGATTTACTAGAACAGCTAGAAGCTCTCGACCTAGAAATCCTCGAAGATATCGATGAAGAATATGCCGACAAACTTGAGTTTAATGAGATTGAAGAAGCTTTGGAGGAACAACCTGTTCTTGAAAAAGTAACGTCTAAAATAGAAAGCCAAAAACCTAAAAATGATGAAGCTATTCTGGATGAATTGGTAAAAATGGGACGTACTCAGGATATAGGTCGTTCTACCTTCGAAGATTTAGGGTTGAAATCTAAACTCGGTTGGGAAACGGTGATTGGGAAATATCGAGTGATTAGAACTAGTGTTTTTAGGTATCGGTATGAGGTCAATAAAATCTAGTCTAATTCAAATTATTGCTTGAGTTCAATGCTTTTTTACCAAGTTTAAAATAGTGTTGAAACATCAAGATTCCAAACATCCATAGTAAGCCAGTTTGAAGTTCTTTATAGCCTACAAGTTCTTCAACCTGGTCTTCTTCTGTGAGATGAATGTGTTCAACGACTTGTTTAATTTTTTTAGGAGATATAAGATTGGGTCTATAACCTTCTTTACCTAGTGCTCCTCTAAATTCTTCAGCAGTTCGCTCGTAATTGCCATTGTGTATAATATCTGCGAGCATTTCTTTTTTTGCTGCTTGCAATCTACCCCATTGGCCTTCGCCTTGCCAAAATTCTAGAATTTTATAGGTTTCCAATAGCGTAAAAGTTTTTCTTCCCACTAAATCATTTGCTTCAAAATGGGTTTTGAACTGTTCATTAAAAGTAGTTTTTGATGTCAATCCTGTGACTTGATACAATAGCTTCTTAGGAATACGTTCTGAGAACAGAGGCTGAAATCCAGCGATGATTTCTTCGTTTTTAATGTATTTAGATGGAGTTTCCCGCAAATCAATAACGGAGCTATAATGAGACAGATAAATCATAAGGCGTCTGAAAGATTTGAAATTATAATTAAGTAAACACGCAGCTAAGAACCAAAATGGAATACCACTTTCCCAAGTCTCGTGAAATCTGTCTATTTTAAAATCTTCTTCTGTCATAACTTAAGAATGGTCGCAATGTTTTAGTCATTGTGACCATTTTATTTACATTACTTTTTTCCTTTAGAACCAGAATTTCCAGAGTTACCTAAACTTGTTCGAGGTGGATTGTTTCCTCGGTTTCCTCCAGAAGGTCTTCCTGTTGTACTTGGTGCATTTTTTAATCCGCTTGACTTTGCCATAATTTTGTGTTTTAATGTTAATAATGGTTCAAAGATATAAGTGATGTTTTAAGTGGGTTGTAAACTTTGGACGGTAGCGTTTTAATAGTAAAATTACTCTTCCTTATCTTCAAACAAGACAGCTGCTTTCTCTAGGAGGTCATCTCCGTTTCTGCGGTAACCAAGCCGTTCAACTTTATTATCTAAATAAAATGAAAATGGGGTTAAGGATTTTTCAAAAAGAGAACTCACTTCTCTGTTATTTGTAGGTCGTGGTCTAGCTTTAGCTATATCAAACCTTAAATAGCCTTTTTCATATTCTAATAGAGTATCTTGTAAAGAGATGGTTCGGTTTGCAAATGCCTCTTTGTTAAATAATAATGTTTCAATATCTATTAAAACTAAGTCGTGAACACCAGAAGTATCTAAACCAGACTCTTGAAGAGCAGCCATTTCATTCTTAAACCATTCGTTAACTACGCTGTTTAGACCAGCTGCATTGAAGAGTCTATAATGCAAAACTAAAACAGGAAATATCTGAACTCTATTTTCACGTATTCCAGAGTCATAAACAGCTTCTCCACTAAGTATTTTACGTACAGTTTCAGCTAGTTGTTTTACAGCTTTTGGACTACCTTTTTCGTTTTCGTGAAGTTTAATCCTAAGCTCATTTTCTAAATCCCTATAGTCAAATGACTGCTTACTTTCTTTAGTGATTAATATATCTTTGGACTCAAATATGTGTATGTATTTTCCATTGCGCATATAGTAATCAGGTGCTCCTGGAAGTATAGAGTCTAATTCAGCTCCTGATTTTTGAATGTATCGATTTCCGTAAATCTCCTTTAGTAAACGACTAAGAACATATTGCTCGCTGTACTCATAGGTTTTAAGATTGTAGAAACCTGATACTTTCGCTTCTCCATTTAAATCAGCGTTAATAGCTTTTAGTCTGAAAAATAGACCATTGTAAATCATTTCTATTGTAAATAATGGAGAAATAATCCTGTATTTTTCCTCATCAAATTTATACAAAGGGTTACTACGAGTTTTAATAAAGTCTAGTTCAGTTAATAGGCTGTCTGCTTTTGCAATGTGCTTGTCTATGAAGGCACTATTTTCTTTATCATCTAAATGTATTTCGGTATGTGCTTCTCTATCTTTCATTAAAACTGCGTGAGAGATACCTAAAAGTCTTCTTAAGTAATCCTTAAAATCTAGAATTTCATAAAAAGTGTAGAATGCTTTAAGTAATTCTTGACAATCTTCTCTTGCAGAGAGGAACTCAAAGTAAAATAATGCCCGAACAAATTGACAATAAAATACTTTTTCAATTCTATAATTTATTAAATCATTGTTGTGAAAACTGATTTGTAATAAGGTTTGAGCCATTGATAATGTAATATCATTATCAGTTCTTATTTGCTGGCTAATCCTATCTCGCTCTTTAATAGTTTTTTGATTAAGTAGAACATAAGCACGAAATATATCGCGTTCCATCTCAGCATTACTTTTTGTAGTAACCTGAAGATTAGGAATTTTATCAAAAATAAACTCAAATAGATGCAAGCTAGAAACCACATAAGGTACTTCATACATCTCATATGGTTGCGGAGTCTTCCCTATGTATTGAAGAATGTTATTAAACACCGTCTTCGAAAACTCTGCATTTTCTGAGCTAAAGAACATTTCTAAAAAATGTTTGATATCTGAGTATCTAGAGTTTTCCGGATTAAAACCTAAAAAGAAAGAGCTCATTTTTAAAAGCTCACTTTTCTTCATTCCTGATAGGTATTCTTCTAATGTGCCTTGTTCTTCTCCTGGAAAACAAGCCTCAAAATTTATTCCTAGTTTAAACAATGCTGAAATGGTTTTGTTGAACTCCACAAGTTAAAAAACATTACCACCTACTCAAACGAAAACGGGAGTAAATAATCTGTAAATCAATTATAAATACGTTGTAAAACAACTTTATATACTTTGCCTGTCAAACAATTCGGCGTTTGCCCAATGAAAAAAACAGCACACGATTATCACGATTTACAGCAAAGTATCGATTCCTTAATTGGCAAATTTGGACTTCAGAAAACCATTGAGGTCATCGATAGTTTGACTAACAATACAGAGCTTACTACCCAAGACAAGGAGAAAGTAAAACTCCTTCTCGTATTTATCATTTCGCAAAGTATAGAGGTATTCGATTTAAGAGAAGATAACTTCTACACAAGTACTGTGCAGGAATATCGTGAGGCACGTATGTGTTGTTATTTTCTACTCAAAAAATATACAGATTCTAGCTACGCTAAAATTGGAGAAAGCTTTAATCAGTCTAAACGTGCCATATTGTACAACTATCATAAATGTGATGAGATTCTATCCATCCCACAATTCTACAAGCCTTTTGTAGAGAAGTTTAAAATCCTAGAAAACAACACTATCAATTTTATTGCGAAATTGAACTAAGCCTATGCAAGACAACATCACTAAAGAGGTACAAAATGCCCTTACCGCAAGCCCAGAAGAAATTAATTTTGAACAACTTCAAAACGAAGATAGCAGTCCGCTTAATCAGCCTGTTATAGAGAAGGACATAGGTGGTGAACCTCCTGTTGAAACCGAAGAAGAGAAACAAAAAAGCTGGAACGTCTGGAAACCCGAACAGGAACATAAAACGCTTGACGAATTAGAACCTGGACGTAGCGGAAACACACAAACAGACTTTAGAAGTACAGTCGAAGCAAAGGTCGAAAAAGAAAAAGCAAGAGAACCATTAGACGCACCAGAACAAGATATAAATGGGAACGAATTTGATACAGACGAAGATGAAATTCTAAACGACCAAGATTTTGAAGTCCCATTAGCACAAGCAAATCAAGCTGCAGATGCTATTTTAGGGATGTCCAACAACGTTCTTGCTGTAGGTGGTGGTTACTTCGTGAAAATCAATAAGCATCAGGAGTTTTACGAGTTTGAAGAAATCATTCAAGTTGTAGATGAGCAAAACACAAAGAATGTTGAGCGTATTAAACTTGATAAAGAAGACCAAGCTTTACTGAGGCCACTACTTGCTCAGGTACTTCGTAAGAAAGCAAAAAAGCTTACACCAGAACAGCAATTGATGGGTGCTGTCATTTCTATATTAATGAAAAAAGCACAAGTGGTTCTGGAAGTACGAGCAGAGAATAACCTTCTTGAAAATCGCATTCTCGATATTGTTCGTCAGGAAAAAGGAGAAACAGAAGTTGATGATATTGAGAAGGAAGATTCCGAAGAAGTGAAAAATAATGAAGAATACGCTTTCGCTAAAGCAGAATCGGAAGAAGAACCTCTTAAACAAAAAGTCAGTAAGCCAGAATCGACTATCGAAGATATCGAAGCAGAAAAAGTTGATGAAGACCTACCTATTTTAGAGGTTGCCGAAGAACCACAAAACAATTCGTAATGGCTGGAACTACATCTAATCGCGGTCGTAAACCCATCACTTACAAAAAGGAAGATTTAGAACGCCAACCTATGATTATGTTGGTATGTGGTGAAACAGGCGTTGGTAAGACCTACCGTAACAAACAAGAAATCAAACACTATATGATGGACCATCTTGTGATAGGAAAGAAAGGTCGTAAAGTGTTGGCTTTTGATACCAATGATGATGATTATCCGCAATTTAGAACTGTAAGTCCTAATCATCTCAAAGCACTTACAAAGGTATCATCAAGACGCATTCGTCCTTTTAATCCTGATGGTTCGCCTATGGATAATGACCAAAAAAAAGAAGTCATTACCAAAATTATGAAGCACTATAAAAATGGACTTGTCGTCCTAGACGATATCGACCATTATATGACAGGTGCAAAAGGGCAATCGATGATAGGTGCATTGTGTACCGTTCGTCACAAAGGGATTGATATTGTACTTACCCATCAGTCTGTTGCAAAAATCACCACTTCTGAGTGGCAAAACTGTACGTGGTTACGATTACATCATCAAGTAGATGATGTAACGCGCTATCGAGAACGTATTCCAAAATACCAAATGGTACGCATCGCGCAACTTATTGTTGACGAGCAATACGAATTATGTTCCAATGCTTTTGCAATGGGCAAGATTACGGAGCAACAATATAAAATTCAGAAAAGCTTTTTTGTCTACGTCAATATGCGAGAGCAGCGCATTAAAGGTTGCAGTCGTGCTGCTTTCATTAGAGCTTGTAAAAAGTTTATCGACCAGGAAGAAGGTCGTAAGATTAAAATGTTGCTTAATGAACAGGACTTTGATGGTAATAATATCTACAAAACCAAAAATGAAGCGATTGTAAAACTGATTTCAGAGAAACTTCGTTACCACGAAAATGGACTGACAAGTCCTATTTAATGGAAAATATTTATCATATTCATTTGCATAGTGGAAAATATTTATCAAAAAACTACTTTTTAGATGTTTTAGTGGAAACCAATTAAATCTATTATATTGGAAAATATTTAACAGATAGATAGTTATAATGGAAAATATTTATCAAATTTGTGCTTCGATATTATTATAATGGAAAAAAGTAAGCCTATACATCTTCAAGAAATCATTTACGGTTCACCGGAGTCTAATGTTTCGAGACAAATATCTAAGCTTGAGAAGGAAGGAAAAATTAGAAAGATAGCTTCTCGTATCTACACCAGTAACCTAGAAGATACGCCAGAAGATATCATACAACGCAATATATTCCCCATTTTAGGAAATCAATATCCAGGAGCTGTATTAAGCCATCGCTCTGCTTTTGAATTTGCACCTACGTCAACAAGTCAATTATTCGTCACTTACAAATACACAAAAAAGGTAAAGCTGCCAGGAATAACCATTCGATTTATGGAAGGTCGTGGAGCTATCGAAGGTGATACCTCATTTTCTGGCGAACTTATGGTATCACAAAGAGAGCGTGCCTTATTAGAAAACCTACAAGTCTCCAGACAAACAGGTGGCGACTCAAAAACACTTAGCTACCCAGAAATAGAAGAGAAATTAGAAAAGATTATTCGGGTTAATGGTGAAGCCGAATTAAACAGCGTTAGAGACAAAGCTCGTGATATTGCAGAACAACTTGGTATGCATAAGGAGTTTGAAAA
>NZVW01000071.1 GCA_002697475.1 Aquimarina sp.
ATGTTAATTATACGTTAATTGTATTATTAGAAGTTATTGTTTCGGGTTGTGAAACGATTTTTCTACTTTTGCGGCAAATTTTATATGTTAACCTTTATTTTAACTTATGTTATCAGTTTCTAATTTATCAGTGCAGTTCGGAAAACGTGTACTTTTTGATGAAGTTAATACCACCTTTACACAAGGCAATTGCTACGGGATAATAGGTGCCAATGGAGCAGGAAAATCTACATTTCTGAAGATATTGTCTGGTACTATAGATCCTACATCAGGTCACGTTCATTTAGAACCGGGAAAGCGTATGTCTGTATTAGAGCAGAATCATTATGCCTATGATGAACATAATGTTTTAGAAACCGTAATAATGGGGAACAAACCGTTACACAAAATAAAGACGGAAATAGATGCCCTATATGCGGATTATACAGATGAAAATGCAGAAAGAATAGGAGAGCTTCAGGTACAGTTTGAAGAGATGAATGGCTGGAATGCAGATAGTGATGCTGCAGCTTTATTATCCAATTTAGGTATTAAAGAAGATTTGCATTATACACAGATGTCAGATCTTGATACCAAGCAGAGGGTTAGGGTATTATTAGCACAATGTCTATTTGGTAGCCCTGACGTTTTGATTATGGATGAGCCTACCAATGATCTGGATTATGAAACGATTACCTGGCTGGAAGATTTTTTAGCTAATTATGAAAATACGGTAATTGTTGTTTCTCACGACCGTCACTTTTTAGATGCAGTTTGTACTCATATTTCTGACATAGACTTCGGAAAAATTAATCATTATAGTGGTAATTATACTTTTTGGTATGAGTCTTCGCAATTAGCGGCAAGACAGAGAGCACAGCAGAATAAAAAAGCTGAAGAAAAGAAGAAAGAATTACAGGAGTTCATTGCTCGATTTAGTGCTAACGTGGCAAAATCAAAACAAGCTACTTCTCGTAAAAAGATGATAGAAAAGCTTAATATTGAAGAAATCAAACCCTCAAGCAGGAGATACCCTGCCATAATCTTTGAAAGAGACAGAGAGGCTGGGGATCAGATTCTTAATGTTGATGGACTGGCGGCAAGTCTGGAAGGGGATATACTTTTTAAGGATATAGATATCAACCTGGCTAAAGGTGATAAAGTGGTCGTGTTTTCAAAGGATTCAAGAGCGACTACAGCTTTTTATCAGATTTTAAATGAAAAACAAAAACCAGACGCCGGAAAATTTTCTTGGGGTGTAACAACCACTCAATCCTATTTACCTGCAGATAATAGCGAGTATTTTCAAAGTAATTTGACCCTTGTAGATTGGCTTAGACAATGGGCGACTACTGAAGAGGAGAGAGAAGAAGTATACATAAGAGGCTTTTTAGGTAAAATGATTTTTAGTGGAGAAGAAGCACTTAAAAAATGTAATGTGTTATCTGGAGGGGAAAAGGTACGTTGTATGCTTTCTAAAATGATGATGACCAGAGCTAATGTTTTAATGCTTGATGAACCTACAAACCACCTGGATCTGGAATCGATTACGGCGTTTAATAACTCTTTAAAAAACTTTAAAGGAACTGTACTTTTTACGACACATGATCACGAATTTGCTCAAACTGTTGGTAATAGGGTCATAGAACTAACTCCTAATGGAATTATCGATCGTTATCTGACTTTTGATGAATATATGAGTGATCCTAAAATCAAAGAGCTAAGAGAAAAGATGTATAGCGTAACAGCCTAACAGGCCTTGTGATATTAAATAAAAAATCCTGCAACTGCAGGATTTTTTATTTATTTAATCCTTCAAATTTTAAAAACATATAGTCTTTGATCATTTCTCCCAGAGAGGTTTCTGTTTCATTAAAGAAATGGTAATCGGTAATGAGTTGCATAATAAAGTATTGATCTAATTTATGCAGTAATTCGATAGATATGGGTTTGAAAAGATTATTACTCATACCCTTTTCATAAAATAGTTTCAAATCCTTTAACAGTGTGTAGAGAAAATCTTCAATAATTTTCCAGGCCGTAGGAAAGTTTATTTTTAGTTGATGAAGATAATAAGGAGATATATCTCTGGCTCCTTCAGATAGTATCAATGCTAAACCTTCATAATGATAACGTATGTCATCAGACTGTTTATTGAGCTCATTTTTATACTGAACTAAAGCATCAATTCTTACCTGGGTAATATATTCAAAGATCTCTTCTTTTGTAGTAAAGTATTGGTAAACTGTGGATTTACTTTTGTTAAGCAGTTTGGCCAGATCATCCATGGTCAAAGATCCCAGCTCAACATAAGCAAGTCTGGGTACCAGTTCCTGAGTCCATTTTTCTACTTTTTTGGTTTTAAGTTTTCTATCCTTCTCAACGGATTTTCTGCCCATCTCATAAAAATTATAAAAATCGAACTATATTTGATTTTAAGTTTGTTTTTAGGGGCTATTGGTTTCAAAGTAATTAATTAAATCCTGAAGGATCAAGTAAAACCGTAAAAAAATGTAGGAAAAATCCTTTACGGTTCAGAAATGAAACTTTTATGTAGGATATAGTTTTTCTTTGGGATGTTTAGGGCAAAAAAGAGAAGATACTAATGGAAGATACTTTACAATATGACTATGTAATTATAGGAAGCGGTTTTGGAGGTTCTGTAAGTGCACTGCGATTGGCAGAAAAAGGGTATAAGGTTTTAGTTATTGAAAAAGGAAAATGGTACAAACCTGATGATTTTCCTAAATCTAACTGGAATTTGCGCAAATGGTTGTGGATGCCATTTTTAAGATGGTTCGGGATAATGAAAATGTCTTTCTTCAAACATATAGTGGTTATTTCAGGTACCGGTGTTGGAGGAGGATCTTTAGTCTATGCCAATACACTTCCTGTACCTAAAAGAGATTTTTTTACTAGCGGATCCTGGCGAAATCTCGAGGACTGGGAAAAGGTTTTGAAACCATACTATGAAAAAGCATTGCAAATGTTGGGAGCAGAAAAAAATCCAAAGTTATTTGAAGGTGACTTAGCACTCAAAACTTTATCCGAAGAATTAAACATAACTGAATCCTTTGAACCCACAAATGTAGCAGTCTATTTCGGTAAACCCGGTATAAAGGCTGAAGATCCTTATTTTAAGGGCAAGGGTCCGTATAGAACCGGTTGTACTTTTTGTGGAGCTTGTATGACAGGGTGTAGAGTGGGGGCCAAGAATACACTGGATAAAAATTATTTGTATCTGGCACAACAATTAGGAGTTGAGATTCTTGCTGAGCAGGAGGTTTATGACGTTAAACCTGGAAAAAATGGTTATCGAATAAAATTTAAAACTTCAACGAAATTTTTTAAACGATATGATTTTATAGATACCAAAGGGGTAGTTTTTTCAGGAGGAGTTTTAGGAACAATAAAACTTTTACTAAAGCTTAAGAGAACTTCATTGCCAAAGATTTCAGATCGATTAGGTCATGATATAAGAACGAATAATGAAAGTTTGATTAGTGTGACCACAAAAGATATTTCAAAGGATTTATCAAAGGGTGTTGCTATAGGATCAATATTGCATACAGATAAGGATAGTCATCTAGAAATTGTAAGATATGCTAAGGGATCAGGATTTTGGAGATTGTCACATTTACCTTTGGTCCATGGAAAAAACGTAGTTGTACGGCTATTCAAAATTTTAAAAAAATTGGTATTAAGTCCTATCACTTATATAAAAATTTATACCGTTAAGGATTGGAGTAAGAGTACTGCAATACTACTTTTTATGCAATCTATAGATACAAAACTTAGATTTAGGTTGAATGCCTTAGGGCTTATGAACACAAAAGTATCTGAAGGTATTAAGCCTTCAGCTTTCATCAGTAGATCATTAGTGTTAGCAAAATCATACGTCAAAATTTTAGGAGGAAAGGAAACCGTTTTTGGCTTAGAACCTTTAGCTGGGATTCCTTCTACTGCACATATATTAGGTGGTGCTCCTATGGGAGCTAATGCTCAGGAAGGAGTTATTGATAGTCATAATAAAGTATTTGGATATGACAATATGTATATTTGTGATGGATCTATGATTTCTGCAAATCCGGGTGTAAATCCATCGTTGTCTATAACTGCAATAACAGAACATGCCATGAGTAAAATACCTGTCAAAAATTAGTTTTACAAAACAGTTTAGTCATGTATTCTTTTAACTATTATTATTATCTTTCGCTCATTAATTGTCAGTGTTTAATACGAATCTTTAATCTTGGGTCATAACGTTAGCGATCAACTCATTCTTCAACAATTAAGGGAAGGTAATGAAAGTGCTTTTGAATCTGTTTTTAGACAGTATTTCAAGGTCTTAGTTGTGTACGCTAAAAAATATGTACAGGATTTTGATCTAGCTCAGGATATTGCTCAAGAAGTTTTTGCCGGTTTTTATGAAAGAAGGGAATCAGTATCCATACATACTTCTCTAAAATCATTCTTATATACTTCAGTACGTAATAAATGTCTTGATGAACTAAAGAAAAATCAAATCCACGATAAGCATAAAGATATGATTAAGCATACATCTTCTGCCATAGAAGAGGATTCTGATGTAGTGCATAAAGTAGAATTACAAGAAAAAATATACAAAGCCATTCAAAAACTTCCCGATCAAAATCAAAAGATTTTTAGAATGAGTCGATTGGAAGGTAAAAGTAATCAGGAAATAGCGGATGAACTTCATCTAAGTAAAAGAACGGTAGAAACTCATATCAGTAATGCACTAAAAACCATAAAATCGATAATTTTTTTAGCTTCTATTGTATTGGTATTCATTGTGTTGAAAAATATTTTCAAAAAATTTTAATTTTTATTTACGTGTAATTCCTTTTCTGTTCGTCATAGAAATGAACAGAGGGATACAAATTACTTTCTCGCTGTTTCAAGCATAAAGTAAACTATTAATAAAAATTAAAAAATTAGAACAATGAAAAAAATCACTTTTGCAATACTTATTACTTTTACAACAATTTTATTTTCTTGTCAGTCGGATGACGATGCTACTACAAATGATCCTATAGTAGGAAAATGGAAGTATACTTCACAAACTATAAATGGAGTAGAGTCTGAATTTGATGAATGTGAAAAGAAGTCTACTATCACATTTTTAGATAACAAAAGCGTAATCTCTAATGACTTTTTTGAAGAAGAGGGTATTTGTACAGAAGAAATTTATAGAGCAACCTGGGAATTATTGGAAAATGGATTTTATAGTTTCCAGGATGAAGAAGAGGATGAAGAACAATTATTTAAACCGGTATTTCAGGGAGATACTATGATCATTGAAATACAAGAGAACTTTAATGAGGATGGCATGGATTTTGATTTAACCGTAAAAATTGTTTTAACTAAGGTATAATTTTTAATACGAATTGCTATGAATGCATTCTCTAACGGTTCAATAGATATAATTTTAATTGATTATTACTCTGGTAAATCAACCAATGAAGAGACTATATTTGTCAGAGAATGGAGATCTTCATCTGATAGCAATAACCAGTATTATCAAAAACTTCAAAAGCTTTGGGTAAATAGAATAGTACTATAATGTACACTATATAGACCTAAGTAAAAAAACGAAATAACTTATTATTTAATGAATTTGTAGGTAATTGGAAATTACACTATGGGGATTCCTATACCTAAAATAAACAAAAAACTACATACAATGAAAAAAGTACTAATAGCAGTTGCTTTAATTATATCATTCTCATTATCAGCTCAACAGGATAATCCATATGATGCTTTAAATATGAATAGACACGAAATACGATTAGATGCATCAGAAATTATCATATTTCCTAATCTGGAATTGAATTATGAATATGTTATCAGCAAATATTCCGGTGCTGGTATAGGATTAAGCTATAGCTTAGATGAGGAATATGATGAATATCAAAAGTTTTCCATAAACCCATACTACAGACAATATTTTTTTAATAAAAAGGATTTTGGAGCCCGAGGACTTTTTGTAGAAGGTGTTTTAAAAATTGCTGGAGGTGAAGATTATCGCTTTGATGATATGCAGCCGGCTGAAGATTGGTTCAATGTGGGGGCTGGTCTTGTTGTAGGGCAAAAATGGGTTAGTGATAATGGATTTGTCTTTGAACTACAAATAGGGGGAGGTCGTTATTTTAATAATGATAATGGTCCTGAAGGCTTCTTAAAAGGAGGTGTTCTGATAGGTTATAGAATCTTTTAATTCTGTTATTAAGATTATTAGGGTTATATGTAAATTCCTTATTTTAGGCTCGGATTAAAAATTGTAGAATGAAATCTCATCCATCAGACGATATCATAGATCTGTTAACTCGTTTTCTTCAAAATGGGGCAGGAAATGAAGAAAAGGAACAGGCTATGGAATGGATTAATAAATCCGAGTCTAATAAGGAATACTTTGAAAATCTAAAGCAAATATATCATAGCTCAGAAGAGATCGAAGATTTTGATAAAATCGATTTGGATCAACAATGGCAGGTTTTTAAGCATAATAATGTCAAAGCAAAGAAATCAGGATCATCATATTCTTACCTCTTTAAAATTGCCGCAGCTGTGGTCGTAGTATTGGGTATTGGCTACCTTCTTAAGAATAATTTGTATTCAGATGTTCATCTCATAGCCGGCGCGGACAATATTCAGGAATATAAGTTGCCGGATAACTCTGTGATTTGGTTGAATAGGAATAGTGAGCTAATTTATTCAAAGAATAGTTTTAATGAACAAAATAGAGAAGTAACACTTATTGGGGAGGCTTTTTTTGATGTTGCCAAAGATAGTTTAAAGCCTTTTGTTATAAAGGCTAATGATACTAAAGTTAGAGTTTTAGGTACTTCTTTTAATCTTAAAACATCAAAGGATTCCGGCGTTACAGAACTGGTATTGGTAACAGGTAAGGTTGAGTTTAGCAATAAAGTTGATCAAGTCATTCTTCAACCTGGTGAGATCGTAAGTACAAATGCAAACCATAAGATAACAAAGCAGAACAATAAAGATTTAAATTTTATGTCCTGGAAATCCGGGATTTTAAAATTTGAAAATACTCCTTTGTTTAAGGTGTTCAAAGACCTTGAAATCTTCTATGATAAGGAAATTACTATCGATAATCAGGGGATTGTCGATTGTACATTAACTACTACCTTCGATAATCAATCCTTGGAAAGCGTCATCGAAGAATTAAAACTACTATTTGATTTTACCATTACAACACAAAATTCTAATAAAATATTGGTTACTGGTGGCAGTTGTGATCAATAACTGCAAAACAAAAATTTTTCACCACATTTTTTAAAATTCATCTTTTGTGAAAGCTAACTTTTTCAGGCTCTTTATTATTTTTTATTTCATTGGTTTTTTTGCCATAAATGCTCAGGAATCTCTTTTTATGAAAAGAGTAGCGCTGTCTGAGCAAACTATAAAAATTAAAGATTTATTAAAAAAACTTGAAGACGAGCTGGGATTAACCTTCTCCTATTCTAACGATATTATTGAGCTTAATAAAGAAGTAAAAATCACCTCTGAAGATAAATCTCTTATTGATGTATTGAAGTTTGTTTTTTCTTCTGATTCTTACAGATTTAAAACTCAAAATAAAAAGATTTTAATTTATAAAAGGCTGAATAAATATACGGTAAGTGGATATATAAGAGAGAAGGAGACCGGAGAGTTTTTATCAGACGTGTCTTTATATATACCTTCATGGAGTAAAGGTGTTACTACAAATACATATGGCTTTTATTCTATCTCATTGCCACAGGGAAAATATGATTTTCTTATTTCTTTAATGGGTTATGAAAATCAATCTATACCCATTGCCTTAAACAAAGACACAGAACTGGAAATACTTCTTAGTCCAGTAGTTGAATATCTTGATGAAGTTGTTGTAAATGTTCCTGGCAATGAAGGTGTAAGCGATATTACACAAATGAGTTATGAAGAAGTAGAAGATTCATATTTTCAGGATATACCTAATGTGTTAGGGGAAAAAGATGTCATAAAAACACTTCAATTATTACCCGGAGTGCTGTCAGGTAATGATGGTAGTGCAGGATTTTATGTAAGAGGTGGAGCGCCAGATCAAAACCTGATTATTCTGGATGAAGCTATTGTTTATAATTCGAATCATTTATTTGGTTTCTTTTCTATATTTAATGGAGATGCGATAAAATCTGTGGATCTCTACAAAGGAGGTTTTCCTGCCAGATATGGAGGTAGACTATCTTCAGTGATAGAAATTAATACTAAAGATGGTAACAAGGAAGAATTACATGGTAAAATAAACATAGGTTTAATCTCATCATCTTTTATGCTTGAAGGACCCTTGAAAAAAGAAAGAACTTCTTTTATTTTAAGCGGTAGGCGTACTTATGCGGATTTATTATCTCTTCCTTTTCAGCCTGGTGATTTTAAAATCTTATACCATTTTTCTGATATTAACTTTAAAATTCATCATATAATAGACAGTAAGAATAAGTTGTTTTGGAGTAATTATTACGGAAAGGATAAATTTAGAAATGAATATGAAGGTAATGAATCCAATGGTGATTACAGAGGTTTAATAAGCTGGGGAAATATCACTTCTACATTGAGATGGAATCATGAATTTAGCAATAAGTTGTTTGCTAATACATCCTTAATATTTAGTAATTATGTGTTCAAATCTTATATTGATGAAAATTATCAGGGAGAACTATCCTACTTAGATTTAAGAACCGGTATTAATGATTATGGATTTAGGTTAGATTTTGATTATTATCCGGATCCGGATCATTCTATAAAATTTGGTGCCGCTTCGATATATCATGATTTTACGCCAAAACAGATAGAATATGTAGAATTTGGTAATGATATAAACAAGTCAAAGCAAAAGATCAAATCAGTAGAGAGCGCTCTTTATATTGAGGATGATTGGAAGATATCAGAAAAGCTTAGTCTTTACCCAGGTTTACGATTAAGTCATTTTCAATTTGAGTCATCCGGTTATTTTAAGCCTGAGTTACGACTTGCTTCAGCGTATAAACTAAATTCTTCTACAGCGCTAAAAGCGTCTTACGTAAAAATGAATCAATTTATTCATCGATTATCTAATACAGGTCTTGGATTGCCTACAGATTTATGGGTTTCATCTACGGACGAGTTTAGACCTCAATCGTCACAACAAATTGCAGTTGGGTTTTCAAAAGATTTAGATCATAAAAAGTACGCTTTGACGGCTGAGGCCTATTATAAAAAGATGAATGATCTTATAGGGTATAGGGAAGGTGTTGGTTATATAAATATTACAGAGCTTGAAAACAGCGAAGAAGTAGATTATACTCAGGATTTGACTACAGGTGAGGGATGGGCATATGGAGCAGAATTTTTACTTAGAAAAAAAACCGGACCATTAACAGGTTGGCTAGGGTATACACTGTCTTGGTCAGAGCGTTTATTCCCGGAGCTTAATAGCGGAAAAAAGTTTAGAGACCGTTATGATCGTCGTCACGATATTTCACTTGTCGGGGTATATAAGGCTTCTGAGAAAATAACATTATCAGGATCCTGGGTCTTCTCTTCAGGGATAAATTATAATGTTGCTCAGACTATAGGGGTTATTCCTGAAACTAATTTTCCTGATACATATTTCTTTCAGGATACCTATGAATTTAGTACTGAGAAAAACAGTTTTAAGGGCGAAGATCATCATAGGTTAAATCTGGGTATACAGTTTCATAAAAAAAGAAAAAACAGAGAAAGAATCTGGGGGCTATTTTTTCAAAATGTATATGCCAGAAAAAATCCTTTTTATTACTATATAGGGGAGTCTGATGACGATTATAGAGAACAGACAATAAGGAAGGTTTCTATATTTCAGTTTTTTCCTTCATTTAATTATTCTTTAAAATTCTAAGTTATGTTGAGTAGGGCTATTATCTTTTTAATTTCGACGAGTGTGTTACTCAGTAGTTGTGAGTTCGATACAGAGGTCGACTTAGATTTACAAGATAAATCTTTACTATTAATACATGGATTTATATCTCCTGAAGAAGATGTAATTCAAGTAGAGGTGACTAAGACATTATCCATATATGACCAGGATATTATATTTGACTCTTCCAGCATTGGAGAAGAATTATCTATTAAAGATGCTTCAGTGACCATTACTGCTGATGATGGAACAGAGGCTCTTTTACTATTTAACGATGAGTCTTTTGTTTATGAGATAGATGCGACCACTTTTTCCATTCTTCCTGGGAAAAGATATAATCTTAAAGTTATTGTTGATCAGATGGAGTTCACTGCGTCTACAACTATTTCTGTAGATAATGTTACTGAAATTGATGCTGAAAAAATAATCGCTCAGGATGAATTTGGAAATGAGATTGACTATTTGAAAGTTAATTTTAGGGACATACCTGCAGCAAGAAATTACTATGTTGTAGGAGCAAATATTACTTACGAATTTGGTGAACAGGAAGTTGTATTTGACGAGGATCGTTTTATTCAGGATAGAAATTTAAATAGTGATTTCCTTACGGCAATTTCGGACTTTAGTATTTTTGAGGATGCTACAGAAGTAGATATAAGTATCTATAATGTAGAGCCAATTGTATATCAGTTGATAAGGTCTTTAAGTTTAAATAATTCTAACACTGGTGATCCTTTTTATCAACCTATTATTCCTCCAAATAATATAGAAGGAGAGGGAGGATACGGAGTTTTTGGTAGTTACCGTATAAAGACTGAAACAGTACAGTTTTAATATAAATTACTCTTTATCTCTGATAAAAAAATGTCTGTAAACCAGAAAACCTCCGTAGATGATAAAAGATATCATAAACCAGGTTCTAAAGGTCCAGCTTTCATCCGTTTGTAACTGATTATATAATCTAAGACACCCAAAAACAATAAGTGAGATACCTATAAGTAAATCCCAGGTCTTTCTTTGGTTTTTATTTTGATCTTCCTCTGGTTCCTTCATACTAGGATAAGCTTTTCTCAATAATAGGAATAGCTTCTTCAACGTCTGTCTTTTTTACAAAAAGCTGAATGTGATTAGGAAGGCCTCCTCCAAATCCGGCCATCATACCAGATTTCATATCATCTCGTGTGATGGAATTAATTCCTCTTTCCTGCAATACATTCTGTAAAAACTGGATATTGATGAGGCTGCCTGTATATACCCTTTCGTATTCACTCTCTGCAAACATAAATTATGGATTAAGCGTTATAGTATTTACTATTCCAAATTGCTGTATTGAAATTTTTTCCCAAAGCAAAA
>NZVW01000072.1 GCA_002697475.1 Aquimarina sp.
AGCCTAAATTGTAATCGCGTTGAGTACGCTTCTTCCTTGGTTTTTCTGAGTCTCTCATAAATAAGTCAATTTTATGTCAACTTATATCAGGACGAGACAAGGTGTTAAACAAAAAAGCCCTGCATAAGCAAGGCTTTTTGTGACCTCGACAGGACAAAGTTCAAACTTTTTGAGAGAGGATGTTAAAGTAATCATTTTGAATCCAATAACTTAAAAGATTAATTACCCCTCACACTTACTAAATGCCTTCGCAGCCATTATTTGAGAAATTAATTTCTCAAAAGAGTTATAAGTCAATAATTTTTCTTTTGAAAACGTAATTTTAGTTGTACTAGTCCTACAACTCGATATTTTCGTAATGGTTTTTTTTATTAAAGCACTTGTTCACATACCAAACAATTCTATAGCGGAAATACTTTTTATGTTGCGCGCCTCGTGGTAATCATCTCTTGAGGTTATTTGATGATTTTCAGCAACTTTTTGAGATAAGTAATGAGTGACTTCAGCATATATGTTTGAATAAAATAGTTCTAAGGAACTGATATCCAAATTGCTTTCGTTTTCATAGTTATAAGATAAATAACCCATAGCATCTCTTTCAAAAACCACATAGTCTCTTCTTAAGTGAAATGAATTATTGATTCCTGTTATTGTCATAGGCAATTCATAAAATGTATCGTGGTCAAACAGTTGGTAATCTCCTGGATGTTTATATGATTGAAAATATTCATTTAATCTGTCAACACTTGGTGCATTGTAAATAAACAGATGCTTACCAGTAGTAGACTGTAAAACATCTGTAAATGATTTAAAGTAACCTATTACTTGATGAAATATTTGTTTGGTAACGGTAGTTTTAACCTCAATAATGGAAACAACAGACTCGGATGGCACTACTACAATATCATTAATTCTGTAAAATGGTGCGTACAAGTTACTATCATAAATAATGATATCACATTGCTTAGATAATGTGCCATTTTTATTCAAAATAAACCCTTGCTCTACACTTACTCCTTTTGGAATGTATTGTTGTAAAAAGTTTCGTAATATTTCCTCGGTTAAAATCCCAATCGTAGGATTATGTTTTTTAATAAATGTTTTTATCTGATTTAATTTGATAAAAAGCTCCTCACTTACAAGTCTAAAATAATCTACCATCCGTTATATTGTTATGTACTCTGTTCTTCACTTAAATGATAATTTTAATAAGCATCCACGTCTTTAAGAATATCTCGAACTGCAGAATCTCGATAGTCTTCGTTTTGAAGCATATCATCAAAAGTATCCATAGCCTGTTCTAGAACAGGACTTTGTTTGTCGTACTCTCTTACAGCATTATATGCATTTACAATAACCTTTAAAGGTTCATTACGTAAACCTCTTTGGGTAATATCTGGTCCATAATGATTTTTATACGCCATCGCTAATTTGATACAATCGTTATAATATTCACCTGAACATTTCAGTAAGAAATGATAAAAAGGATGCTCTCTCCATTTACCTATAGGTGATTTGACATATTGAAAAAGGAATTCTCGTAATTGAGCAAAGCTTTCTGGTTTGATATGGAAGAATGCTCTATCATAAATTTGACCTATTTCTTTAGAGTCTAAACTAAGAAAACGTTTTAAAAGAATTAAAGCTTTATCTATTTTATGATTGTGTTCTATAAATTCAAAGGCAGTTTTAATTATTGTATTAGGTTCATTGTTTGCTAAGAATTGTTCTAACAAAATATCAGAATCTTTATAGTCATTACAATAGCCCATGGTTATTAGTTTGCCTATTTCTTTATGAGACTCTTTTACTTTTAAAGCCTCTTTAAAAAATGAGACTAATCTTTCAAATTTGTAATGAACTAAATATTGTAATGGATTAATCGATATTTTGAGTAACCCTGCATTATAGTCATTAGACAGATTAAGAAATAATTTCAAAACTCGTTCTTTACCGTGCTGCAAAAGGTATTGCATTTTATAAATAGCAGCAGCTCTTGTAGAAGGTCTTGAGTTGTCTTTCAAAACTTCGAGAGAATTACAAATAAAATCAAATGTAGGCTTAGAAAAAGCATAATCCATTAAACTACTTGCCGCAGCACCTCGAACACTATTAATACCAGCAGATAAGGCATCGTTGTAATTTTCCTTGCCTTCATCACCATTTTTTAGATGGTCTTTAAGGAAATTTAGTATTTCTGGATAAACCTGCTTCGATTCGGAAAAATAGTTTGTAAACCAAATAAGATATAACGTATTCTCTTTGTCAAAATCTCTATTCTCTATAGCGCTTATAAAAATATCTTTTGCAAGCTTAACATCTACTTTTGCTTCTTTAAGTCCCTCCAACGCTTTTACAACGTAGGTGTTAGATATCTCCTTATCCTCAATCATTTGATATATAAAATCAACAAACTGATTAGGATTTTGAGAAACTACGTTTGCAAACTTTCTTCCGTGTTCATATTCTGAAGGTTGATTCCAGCCATCAAATTTCTCATTAGAATAGGTATAGGTTTTAAAACTGCTCTTCCAATCTTTTAGCGAGAATTCCCTGTAATTAGCGTTTAACGGGTCGCGATTAATAAAAACGGTGGTTCCCTCAGGTTCTTTGTTTTCTACTTTACCAAATTTTCTGAATAATTCTTGATATTCCTTTTTTAGTCTTTTTGGAAGTTCTCCCTTATTATTGATAGTAGATAACAATTCGTACTTGCCTATTCCAAACCATTTATTAGTACTCTTACTACCATCATTATTAGTGAATACTCTAAGCTCAGAATTCTTTCTAAAATTACTAATCACATCTGCTATTAAACGCTCTTGTTGGTGTGGTTCGAGCAAATGAAAAATTACACCAAAAACCTCCAACATCATATAATTAAGATACTGGTTTGCGCTGTAAAGTTCTTGAAACTTATTAGTGTTTGTAAAGAAGCGATACCCTTCTTCTACAAAGTTTGATGGGTATTTAAGAATAACACTAAAAGCTATGATGATTTCAGTAATGTAATTAGACGTAATTAGTTCTTTTACTTCTTTTTGAACGAACTCTTCATCCGTTTTAAACTTATTTTCTAAATAGGTCTGAAGCTTATCTAATTGTTCATAATGCTTATACAGGTCATTATTTTTACGGTCATAAATGATGTAAGCACTATCGCCAATTACAGTTCTTTCACTTTGATATTTTCGTTTAGAAATAATTTCTTGAATAATATCTTTTACAAGTTTGTAGGCAATGTCTGGGTGTTTTTCCCAAAAAGATTCATAAATCTGACTTCCTTGATGTTTTGGATAAAAATAATTTTTATCGTCAACTATGTCAGTTCCTTCTGGAATATCAATGTGGCCTTTTAACTCTTTTGCAACCCAATCCGGAAAGTTTTGAACTGCGTGTTCTAAAACTCTATAATACCAGTATTGGCTTTGGTAGTCCTTTGTTCTAGAAAATACCTCTTTAATTAAAGTGATAGCAAGCTCATTCTTAATTTCACTTACTTGCCAGAAATAATCTAAAATAAGCTCGTCTTTAATTGCCGAGTTTTTTAAACTTGCGTAATATTCAAGTAATTCTGAACGATTATCTGCTAGGGTAAAGCGTCTGAATGAACGTGTGATTTGTGCTTGAAGGCTTCGATTGTTCTCTTCTATATCTTTTCTGTAAACATCTCGCATTATGTAAAAAGACAGCCAGTCTTTACTCATTACAGAGTAGGCAAAAGCACTTTTGAGTGCTTCATCATTAAAAATAATCTCTTCAACACAATCCTGTTCAGAGACTGAAGGTTTTTCTTGAAATGCAAGTTGCTGAACTACCAATAATTTAATATGAAAGCGAATGTTTTTATGTACTAGAATTTCACGTATATCTCTTATATATGAACTATGAAGAACACCTTGTTTGTAGTTTAATATTTGTTTGACTTTAGACCTTATGAATAAGCCCTGATGTCTTGACAGAATATCTTCCGTTAAATTCTTTTTAGAGTTAATAAAATTACGAGCAAACGAATAGTCGAAGAATGACTGATGAAAAAATTCTATTTTATCATTGTTTGCCAGTATTCCTTCGGATTTTAAGTAATGTATTTCATCAAAGAATTTATCTTCAAATAATTTTACATCTAAATTTATTTCCTGTAGCTCGTACATTTTTGAAGCTACTTTAAAGATAAATTTCGATAATTTTTTGGAGGTTGTCGAAACTGGAGATAGACTCTTTAAATCAAGAATTTTTTGTTTCCACAATTCAGAATATAAATCTTGAAGACTTTTTATTTCATCAATCTTTAAATCATCTGTATAAATATTTAAGAAAACATCTAAGTGCAATGGAACAGCAATTAGGTCTAAAAAAACATCTGAATACAAGTTGTCTTTTCTTATTCCAAATTTTTCCAAAACATCCACAAGTACAGTCCTGTCTAATGGTTTTATGATAAAGCTTTCTTTCCCTTTATAATTTGCTATAATAGGGTCATAGTTTAAGTCATATATTCTTGTAGAAATAATGATTTTAATTCGAGGATGTTGGTTAAATCGTTGAATTAAATTGTCATAGAACTTTAAAGGTCTCAAGTCTGAAGATAATGATTGAGACAGCGCATCAATTTGGTCAATCAATAAAACACCTGTTTTGGCTGTACCTAAAAGCTGGTTAAACAAGCTTTCAAAACCTACATCTAGGTCATAATCTATCTCAAATTCTCTAAGTGAGTTAAAAATAAGCCTATCAGCTTTAAGCGAAATAACAGGAACATTTTCTGTTTTCAATTTTGAATATAATTGAGATAAAATAACCGTTTTACCCATTCCTGCATTACCTGCAACAACTGCAATATTCGAATCAGTTGGCTTTGGTTTCTTATATACCCATTTAATTATTTCATCTACCTCTGGGCGCTCTATTGATAGTTTTTCATCTGTACCAAAATAGGATTTGATACGGGTAATATCATTAGATATTAAATCAGTTTTACGTATTGCCGTCTCTGAACTAATGCTATCTAAACTGTCCTGAGTATTTCTAGAGAAACGCTTGGATTGCTCTGCATCAACTAGGTTTGATAAAGAAAAATAACGATTTTTTAAATATGAGTTTACACGTACAATTGGGTCTAAATCTACTGCTGTTATCATCACCACTTTTAAACTATCTAAGAGCGTTTCCAGTTGAGAATATGCCGTAGTTTTATCTAACTCAACAAACGACTTCATAGTAATTATAGCATTGTATACTTTAGAAATTTTCTGCTCTTTCCAACTGGTATTAAAACTGGCTAATACAGATTTGGTTTTTTGAGTAAAGTCTTTAGAAACGACTAGATAGTAAGTGAAATCCTGTATTTCATTTATTAATGAAGAGTGATTCTTGTTAGTTTTTTGAGTCTCTAGAATATGATAAAGTAAAAATTTAATTATTTCTGATAGAGCAAGTTCTACACCTATGTTCGTTTTATGTCTTTTACATTGTACAACACCTTTAATAACATATTTTAAAAATAACATAGCATCTGCACCTCTTTCGCCTACTCCAGAAGAAAGTTCAACATTGTCATAGATACCAGCATACAACCCTTTATCAATTTGGTCTTTAAAATAATAATACACCACTTCTTCAAACTCTCTATGGTCAAGTTTGTTAAAGTCTAATGGTCTATTTATGTATAAGTCTTGTTTCATTTATCACCTTAAATTAAAACTGATTCCGTTTTCTGATAACCATAGGTTAATATTTTCTTTATCAATTCTTGTTTTGTTTGCAGAACATTGTACGCACTTCGTAAAAAATAAATCTGACACCGCCATATGATTTCCTAAAGTAATAAAGCGGTGCTCTATGAGTTTTTTAATCTCGTATAGAGGAACGCTTCGCATAGTAGTCTTCCTAGCTAGGGCTAGTAGTCTAAAATCATCATAATCGAAAGCTTCTCGCGCCTGCTCCCATAATTGAATACACCGCTGAGATTCTAATGCCATATCAATATCCATTGGACTATTTGCATTAGTAGCTCTCATAAAAACCTCTGTTATTAAATAGCAATTACTCTCAGATACAAAAACGATGTTCGCATTTGGATTTGCTTCAAACTGCTGTTTTATATGTTTAACAACATTCTGCGATGTAAGCTGAGCTAGATTCCAATGCAAGCTTTCTGCTGGCGAACGATGTTTTACATTATAGTAAGTACTCTGCTTACCTTGAACAATTTTTATATCGTCGATAATATTTGTGTTATCTGTAAACACCTCTGGAAAAATAACCCTATCCTTCTCAAAAAAACTATAGGCTACTTGTAGTGCCAAAAACCAATTCTGGTACTCTACGCCGCTGGCCGTGGAACTGCCTCCAGAATATGGCATTACAGGTATGGTTTTTTAAAGACTACTGTCATATTACAAAAGCACAAAAATTTCTTTTCACAAAATAACAATTTTATCTCGCCATTTTGTGTCGTTTTATTTTATAAATTTAAAACGACATACTTTGGCGAAGTACATTTATATATTTGAAACATAAACAGATGGCAAATTATAAACTATTGAAACGATTGTCTTGCATAATGCATTTATTAACCCACAAACGTGGGATTTCAAAAACAGAAATGCTTAATCGATTGTATATGGATTTTGATATTGATACAACTTCTAGAACATTAGAAAGAGATTTAAAAAACCTCAAAGATGATTTTGGAATTGAGGTGAACTACAGTCGTTCTATACGCGGTTATGTGATAGAAGAAAAAGATGAGTACATCAATCGGTTCTTAAAATTTGCAGAGTTTTCATCATTAGCAGAAGTTTATGATGAAGGCTTTAAAAACTACAAGAGCTTTGATAAATATGTTCTTAAAGATGATAGTTTAGAATTTACGGGGCTGCACAATATGGCACGTATTTTAAAGGCAATTACGCTTTCGCGAAAGCTAAAGTTCACCAAGGAAAATTACACTAATGAAACTATTAAAACCTATACAGTTTCACCCTTAAGATTAAAGGAATATCTTAATAGATGGTACTTAATCGCTGTACCTAATGGCATTGATGAGATTAGAAGCTTTGGCTTAGATAGAATAACAGATTTACAGCTTTTGGATGAAAAAGCAACAATTAAGGACAGTTTTGAAGACCAAATAAAACAGTATGACGATGTTATAGGTTTAAACTTTAACGAAACCAAAAAGGTTGAAAAAGTGGTTCTTGAGGTTGACAATAACCAATTGAAATACCTCAAAAGTTTACCATTACACAAATCGCAAGTCTGTATAGATGGTGAAAAAGGTACTCCATCCTTAGCGATTTATAAAGTCAAACCGAACTATGAGTTTGAGACTCAAATTTTAAGAATGGGTGATACTGTAGAGGTTATAGAGCCATTGTGGCTTAGGAAAAAGATTAAAGAAAGGTTAACCAAAACGATAGAGCGATATAGCTAAAATGCAAATAAATGGACGTACAGAATTATATTAATATTTTAAATGAATCTCCTAGTCTAGAGTTACTACAGACCAAACATAGGAGCTTAACAATACCATTTTTGGTTCACGCATTTATGCGTAATGAAAAATCGCACTCGCAAAAGGTACTGGAAAGCATCCTTATAGATTATTTGCAATACATCAATTACGTAGAAGATTCTGAAGACAGTTTTATAAATACCGAAACTTTAGAAATAAAAGCCAGAAGAAAGATAGCTGAATGGCGAGTTGCAGGTTTCCTCTATCAAAATTTTACTGATGATGGAACTACTATTTATGAATTGTCACAATACAGCCTTAGAACTTTGGATTGGATAGAAGGTCAAAAGCGTACAGAGTTTATAGGTACAGAATCAAAGTTTAAAAGTGTGTATGATAAGGTTAAAAACCTGTTAGAATATACAGATGAAGATGTGCTTAAAAGAAAACAAACTCTTGAACAACGCAAATTAGATATACAACATAAAATTGATAAACTTGAAGCAGGCGAAGCTGTTCCGGTTTACAATAAAACTGAAATTGCAGAACGATTTCAAGAGGTTTTAAGAACCGCAAAGGATTTACTGATTGATTTTAATGAAGTTGAGTATAATTTTAAACAAATATCAAAAGAGGTCTCTTCAAAGTACGCAACTAATGAAATGCCAAAAAAGGAGGCGCTAGATTTAACCTTCACAGCGCTTAACGAATTAGAAAACAGCCATCAAGGTAAGAGTTTTTATGCGTTCTGGAAATTTCTAATAGATACTGATTATCAAGAAGACTGGAATAAACTAATCGATGAACTTTACTCAAGGTTAGAAAAAAATGAAATCGCTCATCAAGATACTTTCCTGAAAAACTTAAAGCGCAATCTAAACCAAGCAGCACTTAAAGTTACTGATGCAAATTCTAAAATGGCATCGAAGGTTGCAAAAATTATCAAGGATAGTGGTTTAAATCATAAAATAACTCAACAACTCATTTTTGATATTAAAAAGGAGTTAGTAGAGATAAGTAAACAAAGTGAAGAACCTCAAGTAGGAATCGAAATAGAATCAAAAACGCACTTTGTTCTACCCTTAGAACCAAAGCTTACTTATACTATTAAAGACGAAGTAATATTCACTAAAAAGCCTGAACGCGCAAAGGATGGTCCAATTGAAACAAAGAGCCTTAAAAGACTATTCGAACATTCTGGAGTTGACCTGCTGGCAATTAGAAAACGAATTAAAACCGCTTTAGATGAAAAAGAACAAACAACCTTAGAAGAAATTATAGAAACGAATGGTGGAATAACAGAAGGGCTCTCTGAACTCTTCGGGTATATCGGAGAACTTAGAAAATTTAAGCACCAGTATAATGCTGACAAAAACATTATGGTAGCTTTTGATAAAGCTACTGGTAAGAGTATAAAAATCCCAGAAATAATATTAGTAAGATGATAGAAATAAATAACGGTATAAAGAACTATTCTAAAGCGGTGGTTACCTTGCTAAAAGGCATTGTCGAATCAACTAACAAAGTCATCTGGGAGGATATACTCTCATTTGAAGATGATATAAGACCCTATGTTAAAATTATGGGTTTAGAGTTAGTAATTAAGAAAGAAGACGGATATGCATATCTCAAGCAAGCTGACTTAGATGGAGAAGGCGAAACAATAGGCCTAGTAAGTAAGCGCAGGTTAAGCTTTAGCGCCTCGGTTATTTTAGTGATTTTGAGGCAAATGCTAGATGATTTTGAAAAAGACATTGATTCATACGACACCTTAGAAAAATTTGTGTCTGAAGAAGAACTAAAATCTGAAATTGAAGACTTTTTACCTAAGGGATATGACCTTGTAGGTTTCTATAAAAACCTAGAAAATAACATTACAAGAATCAAAGAATTGGGCTTTATTAAAAAGAAAATAACTGATGATGGTGAAACAGTTTACATCATCCATAAGATTATAAAAGAGAAAGTGAATATAGACACACTATTACAATTTAAAAAGAATTTAGAAAACTATGGAGTATAAATTATTCCCTACTAATACCGATACTGCTGGATACCGCCTTGATTATATGGAAGTTTATAATTGGGGAACTTTTAATGACAAAGTTTGGCATATCGACCCAGAAGGACACACTACCTTACTAACAGGTGGTAATGGGTCTGGTAAAACAACTTTTATCGATGCTTTATTAACGTTAATTGTTCCTTTTAAAAAGGACAGATTTTACAATCAATCCTCTGGAGAAGAACAGAAAGGTGCCAGAAGTGAAAAAAGCTATGTTTTAGGACACTACGGAAATAAACAAGAAGAAGGAGATTTAAGTGAGACTAAACAAATGTTGAGAGATGAGACTGCGGTATCTATTTTGCTAGCCAGTTTTAAAAATGAAGACAAAAAAGTTTGTACAATATTTCAATGCAGGTGGTTCTCTAACGGTGATTTAAAAACTCAGTTTGGGCTAGCGCATAAATCTATCAAAATAGAGAGTGATTTCTTTCCCTTTGATACTAAAAGAAAATGGAAAGAACGTTTATCAGATAAATACCCTGATTTAGGTCGAGGGAATCCTATAGAGTTCTTTAACGGACCTGGCGAATATGGTGAAAGAATTTCTAGATTATTCGGGATGCGTTCCAGTAAAGCATTGTCTCTTTTTAACCAAGTTATTGGGATTAAGTACGTGGAGGATTTGAATCTCTTTTTTAGAAAATATTTACTGGAAGACAAAGAATCTACCGCAAGAAATGAGTATCAACTATTAGCCAGTAGCTTTAATGATTTAACATCTGCACGAAATAATATAGAGAAGGCAGAGGAGCAAATGAAACGCTTAAGTCCAATATATACTCAAGCGCAAAAACTAGAAGAAAACACAGCTAAATTAAAAGAGCAACAACAATCTCGTGAAACTTCTGTCTACTGGTTTTCACAAAAAGAAGAAGTGTTATGTAAAGATGAACAAGACAGGCTAGACAAATTAATTCTTAGGCTGGATAATAAAATCAATTCTGCAAAAGAAGAATTAGAGCTTCTGGGAGATAAACAGGCTCAGCTTAAAGTAGATATTAACAGTAGCGAACCTGGACGACAAATTAGGGCACTAGAATCTGAAATTGATAGTCTTAAAGGACAACGACAAGAGAGAGTTACAAAAAGTCAAGAATATAATGAGCTAGCTAAAGATTTAGGTCTCAAAGAAAATCCAAATGAAAAAGTATTCATTGAACAATATACTGATGCAAAATCAAAGAAAGATAATTGCGAATTATTGGAGAAGCAGATTAACGATAAAAAGGTAGAAGCTGAACTTAAACAGGGTGAGTTGCGAAACCAAACTGAACATACAAAAGAAAACATAGCTAACCTTCGAAAAAACAACAATAATATCCCAAGAAACGTATCTCGAATTAGAGAGGATATAATTAATGCTGTAGGCGCAACAAAAAAGGAAATACCATTTATTGGAGAGTTAATTAAAGTAAATGAGGCACATTTAGTTTGGGAAAAAGGAATTGAAAGACTGTTACACAGTTTTGCTTTAAGAATTATAGTTCCAGAAAAGTATTATCGTGAAGTAAACAAGTACGTAAACAAAACGAACCTCAAAGGTAAAATTTACTACCAGAGATATAAAGATACTGATACGTTGTTGGATAATGCACCAAGAAATAACTCTAAAGGCGTTTTCGAAAAATTAGAATTTAAAACAGACTCAGTATATGTAAAATGGCTCAAGGAACAAATTTATGAGCAGTTCGATTTTTATTGTGCAGATGATTTACAAGACTTTGATAATTCAAGAAGAGCACTCACAAAAGAAGGGCTTATAAAATATGGAAGAGGACGTCATCAAAAAGATGATAGTAGAAATTCAACAGACCGTTCAAACTATGTTTTGGGATGGGACAATACTGCAAAAATCAAATTTTTAAGACAACAACTTGGTGAACTAAGCAATTCGGAAAGAGACATTCTTAAAAAAATTGGCGAACTGGAAACACAATATGATAACAATAAAACCTTAAGAGATAATTTTTTCACCTTTTCAACAATCTTCAAAGAATTCGACGGTATTAATTGGCAGAAATATGCAGAAGAAATACAATCTAAAACTGACAAAATCGAAGAGATTACAAATTCTAACGATACCCTTAACACACTAAATACTCAATTAAAATCTATCAAAAAAGATATAGATGAAAAACAGGATTTACTAGAGGAAATTAAAGATGAAAAAAGTGCAGCTAAACAAGATAAAACAAAGGCGGAAGATAGAGAAAGAGACAATAGCACTACGCTAAAAAACTTTAAAGATATAAGCATAGACACTTCGCATTTTGAGAAAAAACATCCCGAAATTCTGAATGTTACTTACAATACGGTTCAAAAATTACAAGGCGAAATTCAGAAGGAAGCTAACGAAAGCATAAATAATTTAGAAGAGTCTATAGACACAATGATAAATGCATGGTCCTACAAAAAAAAAGGGAACGATCTTGAATATAAAACTCGAGGACAAAAGGAATTTGTAGATAAAAGAGGAAGAATAAGTAATTATGAATTAACTGAACCCATTAATTTAATTGGATATATAGAAT